>JACPJR010000035.1 GCA_016187565.1 Candidatus Woesearchaeota archaeon | reverse complement strand
ATAGAGAGAAGGATTTTTATCCCTCTTTCCAATAGAACTCGATTACGAATCGAGTCTATTTGTGGGTTAAGCCGAATCTTGGCTTTACCCATATCATAAAAGGCTATGCGAAAGAGTTAATCTATTTTTTGGATGAAGCTGCAAAAAATTAATAAGAGCTTCCTCTTTCATAGGTATATGCCTCAATGGACACCAGCGTTGGAGGGTTGTTTGCAAGAAACAGAGGCCATTGTACAGTCCTTGCAGATAGGTAATTGGTTCCCTGTGGACTGGAGAAGTTCTTTAGGCCAAGTTGGGTTATGGGAAATCATCGACCATGGAGAAGCAATTGGTATTTTTAGACCTGGTATGGATGTGTTAAACCTTGGTTCTGGTAGCGGAATCTCATCGATGCTCTGGGCTGTACGAGGGTATCATGTTGTTGGTATTGAGATTGAACCAAAATTAGTTGCCTGTGCACGAGCTCAGGTACAGAAATACCGTCACTTGTTCTCTCGACATCTCCCGGTCTTTATCCAGGGAAGCTATTTCCCTGCATCCTATCTTGAGCAACGAAGCAAAAATTCAGCAGATCTATCCACGGGAAAACCTCCAAAAATTTGCCCTTGTTGCTGGAGATGATGCTCTTAATCAGGCAAACCTCGATTTTAGAAACTTTCAGATTTTCTTTGCCTATCCTCACTTAATTCAGGCACCTTCGCAGATAGAACTGTTTGTCCGCTATGCTGCTCCTGAGGCTGTTTTTTGTCTTACTAATCCCCTGAATAAAGAAGATTATCTGGTTTTGGGAGCAACAATGCATTTCTCTCTCTATTTTCTCAAAAAACTTCCAATGCAGCAATAGCTGTAGTTCATAAGTTCCGCAGTTATCCCTCTGTTCTATTTTTCTTGCCGTACGTAACTATGATATTGTCATCCTCTGCAATAGGGTAATACTGGGGCATTGCAATCTTTTGTCCATTAATAATAACATCCATACTCATTGTTGCATTGGTACAGTATGCAGGCTCAGCAAATATTGGTGGGAGAGTCATGCAGGTTTCATTCAGGTTTCCGTCCAACGAGCGGAAGAGCATGCTTAAGGTAATGCCTGTCGCATGCACATGGATTCTTGTGTTGTTTCCTTCTTCGGGATGGAGATGGACGAATTTGCTGACTTTGTTTTGGCTCCAAAACATCATATCTCCTGTTTCAGGTGCCTGGAGCTCTTCTTTTGCAAAGTCACGTTCTTTGCCGTTGATGAAGACCGTGAGATTCGCATGATGATGAGCAGTTTGTAATCGCCCAACCCCACTGATCTTTTCTAGTTGGTTGAGGTACACGATGGTGTTGAGGTGATTCGCTTTTTCAGTCTGCCAGGCTTGCCAAAAGAAAACCGTGCTTGCTGCCAGAAGAATAATGATGACAAAGATAACGACCCGCGTCCATTTTTTCATGCGCTGAGTATTTTTCTTTCCTATTTATACGTTTCTTTTTTTGGAGCTCCATCCAAAAATTCGCTACCGCTCAGGTTAGCAGCTTCAAAATTCTTAACCTGTGATGTGAAAGGGCTATGTTCCCGTAGGGAGCGTCCCCTCATAACGCCCGTGATCATGTATCTCATTGAATTTTGACTTGAGGCTGCTAACCCCTTTTTTGGATGAAGTTTTTTTCGGTAGCCTCTGACAATCTTCCGGTTTATCTTCCAGAAGCTGTTTAAATCTTTTTGTTGTCCACCTTCCTGCATGGAGCCTTCTTTATTTTTACAATTTGTGTTGGGAATCCTTGTAGGAATTGCTGCAGGGATTATCACCGGTTTAATCCCCGGTGTTCACATTAATCTCGTCGCAGTCATGCTTATTTCACTCTCTACTTTTTTTCTTAGGTTTGTGCATCCTCTCACCTTGGGAGTGGCTATTGTAGCAATGTCCGTAACCCATACCTTTCTTGATACGATCCCTTCTATTTTCTTAGGTGCACCTGAGTCAGAAACTGCCCTGGGCGTGTTGCCCGGACATCGATACCTCCTGAAGGGCCATGGTTTTTTGGCAGTACAACTTACCATTGTTGGTAGTTTTGGTGCCTTACTCTTGAGCATTCTGTTCTTTCCCCTGTTTGTTCCACTTGCCCAATGGATCTATCCTCTCATTAAGGAGTATGTGGGGTATCTTCTCATCGCCGTTGCTTGCTTCATGATTCTGCGAGACAGGAAAAAGATATGGGCCTTGATTCTATTTTTAATCTCAGGAATCTTTGGGGTGCTTGTTCTTACCTATCCAGGACTTTCAGATCCACTCTTCCCTATGCTTTCAGGGCTGTTCGGCATAAGCACCTTACTTGTCAGCCTTTTTGAGAATGAACATCTTCCCCCACAAGAATATACCTCAGAAATTCCTCTTCAAAAAGCAACCACCTGTAAAGCATTGTTGAGTGGACAATTCTCAGGATGGCTAACCTCTCTCTTGCCGGGTTTGGGAGCTGCGCAGGCAGCCATCATCTCATTGCAGCTTACGCGAAAGTTAGGTGATCAGGGATTTATGATTCTCTTAGGAAGCATCAACACCGTAAGCTTCGTACTGAGCTTGGTTACATTTTATGTTCTTGATAAAGCGCGAAATGGCTCAGTAGTAGCGCTCCAGCATTTTATTGACGAACCGTCAATGAACGTTATTCTGTTATTTTTAGCAAGTGCGTTGGTTGCGGGTAGCATCGGCATGCTTTTAGCAATATTTTTTGGAAAACTCTTTGCTAACCTTATTATGAAAGTAAATTATCATAAGCTTATCATCGGCGTCATGCTCTTGGTCATCATTCTTGTCGGTATTGTTACTGGCTGGATAGGCCTTTTCATCCTTCTCATCAGCACTGCCATTGGCATTATCCCTGCGATCCTTAAAACCCAGCGAACCCATGCCATGGGTTGTCTCCTTTTGCCGGTTATTTTGTTTTTTATTTTATAAATGACATACTCCCAAATAATCCAGAGGTATAAATATGGCAACAAAGAAACACTCAACCAAAAAATGGGAAGTGAGTTTAATGGAAATTCAAAACCATAGAGGTACGAAATTCAAAGTAACAAGGAGGTTACCAGAAATGTCAGTGGCAGAAACAAAAGTTTTTACAACAAAAAAGAAAGCTACGAGATTATTTGATGAGTGGCTCAAATAGTTCATTGATTTTACTGTTTAAAATCTCAATTAGTTGAGCCTGGTTATAATGGTACACGTCAGGAATATCAAGGGAAAGTATATATTTAAGTAGATATTGTTTAGGAAACCTATGAGCTATCTCAGCACGCTGGGTTTCTTCCATAACAACTATAGTGTCAGCCCAAGAAATCTGTTTTTCAGTAACAGGTTTAGCATTATAAAGACCTGCTGATTTAGTGTTAAATCTATCTTTGAAGATTTCCTCAGCAGTTTTGCTTCGGTTCTGGTTTTGATTACAGATAAACAACACATTCATAGTAAACATACAAGTAGAACTTAAATATAAAGTTTACTTCTTATTTAGGATTTCGTTCCCGTCTTCTATCGCTCCCCAAAATAAAAATATATATATATATATATAAGTGTATATTAGTATCTCTTTGAGTATATTTGAAAGTAAAGGAGGCGAAATTATGAAAAAAAGTGGCGTGATAATCGTAGGTTTGGCTGTAGCTATTCTGTTACTCGCAGGATGCACTACCAAAGGTGCAACAGGCGGGGCATATCAGGGATTAGACAATCGTCTTGACAAACTTGAAGGAGCACTTGGGGTTACCGGATTGGGAAATGGTTCTTGTTGGGACACTGACGGTGGTCTCAATTACTTTGTAAAAGGTACGGCCTATGGGATTAATGGTACAACTTGGACTGATTATTGTTCGAGCAGCGTTCTTCTTGACGAGGCTTACTGTCAAGTGAATGGATCTGTAGCTTCTCAACGCGTTAATTGCTCGACATTCTTTTCTACCTCATGTATCAATGGCGCATGCGCAAATGAAACCCCGGGAGACTGGTGTAAAGACTCTGATGGTGGAAAGGTCTATGATCTCAAGGGAAGTGTCTATGGTTTTGCAGAGGGAAGAGGGAACTATAGTTTCGTGGACACATGCATTAATCAGAACTACCTTGACGAGCGTTATTGTGTTGGTGAGGGATTCTCGACGACTGGCATAACGTGCACTGACTACGGCTACAAAGGATGTCAAAACGGTGAGTGTTATGGGTCTGAATATAACGAAACCTACTGCTATGACAGCGACGGTGGCATAAAGCCGTATGTCAAAGGCTATGTCAATGCTACTGAAGGCCAACATGGCACTGATTTTTGTAATACCGGTGTTACCCTTGTCGAATACTATTGTACCGGTGATGTTGGTGCTATCACACTTGTCAACTGTACCCGCGGTTGTATCAACAGCAGTGGCGTATGTAAAGCCCAACCACCTATTTCTATCAACATGAGCGTTAGCAACAGAACGCTGCAATAGGTCTTAGTAGTACTTTCTTTTTTTCTTTTTACAAAAGCTATTTAAACCCCCTGTTATTTCCCTCTCCTATGAAAGGCGTTATTGTGAATTTTCGACGTGCACGACATCATCAGTATGACAACCAAATGGTTGTTAAGGTAGAGGGTGTTGATGCAAAGGAAAAGGCAGCACAACTTGTAGGGACGGCTGTTTCGTGGAAGAACACGCAAGGAACGGAGATTAAAGGAGTTGTGCGCAGCAGTCATGGTAATAAAGGATGTGTTCGTGTGTTGTTCGAGAGAGGAATGCCCGGCCAGGCCTTAGGCAATAATGTCGATCTTCAGTAAATTCTCTTTCTTTTCGAAAGTTTGCTTTGTCTCGCCAGCGCCATGGCTGTATTTTTCTTTGATAGGTTGAGTAAATTGCTCAATACAATAGAAAACCTTATATATTAGTACTGTTTAGTGGTAACTAACATGAGAAACCTCGAAAGAATTGTAACTGGCCTTGTTGTTCTTGGAGCAGCAGCAGGCGTTGATAAAGATCCAGCATGGTATCTAGGTGCTGCAAAGCAAGCATTGGCAGTGCCGTATACTGTTGGCAGGGTTCTTGGACACTATGGATTAGATGCAGCAGGCGATGCTATTGATAATGCTCAACAAGCTCCCCTTGAAACTGTCCTGAGTGCCGTAGTTGCTTATGCCGCTGTGCAAGGTGCGCTGCATCTTTGTCATAGACGAAGACGGGCACCTACGCCGTTGCCTTATGGAGCACCTCCTCCTCCTGGAGCTCCTCCTCCTACCCCTACCCCTTGACCATGAATGCAGCACCAGCAGCTGCACACCCTGCAGCAGGACCAGCAAAGGCTGAAAGTGGAAGTGGTGGTTTAGAGCATATTGTTAATTCCAGCTGGATTGCAACTCCTGTAAAAGCCATAGCATATGGTGCTGGTATTATTCTCGGTGGTATGTATGGTTCAGCATATGCAGATGCCTATGCCTCTTCCTTAGGTTCTTGGACAAGCTATGTCATGCCTATTCTTGGTGCTACTGCTGGACAAACACTTGGCGTTGTCGCTGGTGGGCTTGTTGGTTATGGCGCAGTGTATGCACTCTATCATACTGCATCATGGTTCTACCATGCTTTATTTGGCAGCAAAAAGAACAAAAAACATCTTGGAAAGCACGCTGAGAAGCTTGGTGGGCATGGACATTAATAGCCTCCCTCTCCTATTCGTGTCTGAAAAGATTGCCTGTTGGAAGATCAGGTCGAGGTCTCTTTCTTCTGAATTCTCCTTCGCGGTTGAGATAATCAACAAAGCCAACTATATAGAGTGCAGTTCCTCTCTGAACAGGTTGCTTGAATTCTATGACATAGTAATCCTTTAGTCCGAGTGTCAGAAGTTTGATAAGTGGACTGCGCTTTACTCGAGCAACAACATTTTGCGCGTTATCACGGAGATCATAGTACTTACCCAATCCTAATGTCCTCAACGTTGCGATAAAGTCTTGGTCAAGCACTAAAGCGTCACTTGCTAATCCGGTGACATTGTATAATTTTCCTAATTCTACTTGTTCCTTTTTTTTACCAAAAAGTGAACTTGTTCTTCGCAGGTATGATCCAAGGTAAGGAACAAGCGTGAAGGGAAATGCAACAGCACTTACCATAAGCTTGAATGGAAGTCCATACCAACTCTGGAATAAACTGGGTTTGTACTGTTCGAGATGCACTGCTTTTCCGCCGCCAGGAGGTTGAATGACCATGGCAGTTTTTCGATAATGTGAAAATCGGCCACGATTAAGCTCGCTTTCTAGTGGTGGGTCCTCACACCAGTCAACGAGGTTGTCAAGAGAATGTCTTGAAGTATCAATCGCTGCACCATAGAACGCCTTTCCTTGATCTCCGCCACGGTTGAACTTTGTCACACTTCCAAGATGTTCTCCCCCTGATGCAATCTCCCCGATGAATCGTGGATGGTACTTCGTAACTTCGGCATATTTTTCTTGCAATGGTCGTACAGGAAAGTTAGCAGACCAATTGCTCGGATAGAACAACCAGTGAAAAATGTTATAACTAACCGTAATTCTACTAACGCTTTCTGTTCTTGCTTCGAGGTTGTTTGCCATAGTCACATCGCTTTTGTCTTTCTCCTCTGTGAGCATGGTAACTATTTAAACTTTTCGATTGTAGCCCCCAGTAGATAGTGACAAAAGATAGATACGTTTATTTACTACCTATTCCTTATGGTATATATACCATTAGGCATAACACCTACGAACCATCTTCACAGAAACATTTAAATATAACCTATGCCGAATGGCATATATTAAAAAATGAATATATTCCATTTGGTATAATCCCTATTACTACCAAAGAACCAAAATAAACCTCGCAAGGCCTTGATGAGCGCCAACGAAGGGTTTTGCGAAAGGTTTATATATCCCTTCTTTTTGGTATATATACCAATTGGTAAAGAAGCTCTTGAGGAGCATACAGAAGTGATCTGATGTTTCGCGTGTTGAGGTCGTTGAATCCTGATATCCTTTTTGATAGCTCGTTTTCTCTTCCTTCTTTTACCCAAGGATCACAAAAGCATCTTGTTCTTCTCGGCCCACAGCAATCAGGCAAAACCCGGACACTCCAAACGAGTATGCAGAGGATAACCGGGAAAAAGGAGGTTGTTTTTGTTGATCTATCACAGATCAGCACGAGTCCAGAGGGTTTTGCCATTGCCTTTATGGGTCATGTCTTATTCTGGTTACAAAGTAAAAAATGGGAAGAATTTCCCGATTATCTGAACCTTGAGAAACTTCTCCAGTCTTCATGTTCTCCTGCAGCAATGCAGAAACTTCAGCTTGTTGCAAATGAGCTTCAGAAGATTAAACCCAATCAACTGTTACTGGTACAAGAAGCGTTTTCTTTTCTTTCAGCAGCAACTCCAAATGAGCTTGTGCTTTACCTTGATAATATCCATTACCTTGATGAGTTAAATAACTTCCCAAAGATCGGAAATGTGCTTGCCATTCTTCATGATGCACTGCAAAAGCAGCCAACAGTGACGTGTGTAGCTGCGACGCATCAGGAAACTCAGTATGCTCGTCTGCTCCAGAAGTATGGTTTTACTATCGAATCATGGCATCCAGTTTCTCATGAAATCCTTGATAAGTGGCTCGTACACCAACATCAAATACTTTCGTCACAGGAACGTGCATTGTTACTTCAGATAACCAATGGACATCCTGCATTGATTCGAGCAATTGTTACACGATATCAACACGCACATGAAAAGAATCTTAAAAAAGTAATCCTTGAGGAATTGTTGGATGAGCAAAGCATCGTGCATCAGTGGTGTAGTAATGTGTATCAGGAATCGCTCGCACGAGCACGAGGACAGAGTTTGTTGCGTGTTATTCTTCACGTCCTGGCGTATCATGAGGCATTGCGTTTGAGCGATGTTGCACGAAAGATCTATCGCAGTGCTCCTGTTACGAAGAGTTTGTTAGAACGATTGATGGAAGTGGATCTTGTTGCAAAGCAGCAAAACACCTTTACTATTCCTTCTCTATTACTCCGTCACTGGATACGCCTCCAGCAGCAAGGTTTAGTGGCTGATCACGAAGTTATTGCTGCGTTGACAAAAAAAGGTGAGGGCCTATGAATAAACGATACCTCATGGTCCTCATACTTTTAACGATCCTTTTAGCCCATACGCTCCTTGTCGAGGCTGCACTTACTGATACTGTTAAGAACAAATATGACAGCTTGAAAGGAAAGATAAGCGGTGGATGGGGAAAAGTTGCTGGACTATTCACTCCAGAGTTCTTCATCAATGTGTTCATTATAGCCTTTGTCCTCTACCTTGCTTATCGTTACCTTATTGGAAAGTTCATTAGAGGGAACACTACACCCAGTGATACTGACAATACTTTTGCTTATATCGTTATTGTCGGCCTTGCAATCTTCATCGCATATCAAATTGGCGGTGGAGTGTACTTCTGGAAGCATCCATCACTAGTCAAGTATGTCGAAAAACACTTCCTCGTCAATGCAGTAGTTCTTGCTGCTGCTGGTCTCTTTATCATTCGGTTACTAGCAATGTGGAGCACACAGGCAAGAACATTAAATGATGATCACAATCGTAACTTGACGACGGTTGTTATTATTATTCTTGCTCTGGTTGTTGCAGCAAACCTCCAGGGATTATTGGCTAGTACGGGTACTACGGGTACTCCACCTCCACCACCACCAACTGCAGGTAAGTACATCTGGGAAATGGATTGGTTTACTACAGGAAAGACCTATCTCTTGGGTGATTCTAAAACATGGAAGATGTATGGTAAAGAGGTTAATGGTGTTACGGTATACTGTGCCAATGATGATGGTACTGATTGTGCTGTCTTACGGCCACCCCATTTATGGGTACTTATCGGAGCCTCATTACTGTACTACTTTTCCTTTAATTCGTTCATTGGAAGCAATCAACGAGGGGGGCTTGGCAGCACTGCATGGTGGATGATTTCCATCTATCTCGCAATCTTGGCAGCACAAAGTGGTTTACGCTTTGAGACCTTGATAACCTTTGGATACTACATTTTGATACTTATCCTCTATCGTGCAGTTAGGGCAGGGAGCAATGATAATGCTCCGCTTGCAGGCGCTATAGCCTATGGGATTGTAAACACCCTTGCCAATACTGCATTTAAAAGTCTCGATGCAGCACCAGGTATTACAAAAATCTTTTTTGGTGGAAGCTTTATTGGAAACGCCATTGCTGGGTTTATCGTCATGTATTTAGCTTCACGAGGACCTCAACAGAGAGCCGGCTGGGTTAACCGTACCCTCGGATGGATAAGCGGAATACCTAGACGCCTCATGAGAGGAGGGGGTCAGGCAGGTCCACAACCACCTTCAGCAGCAGCAGCAGCAGCAGCAGCACAGCAGCAGCAACTCCAGCAGAACATGCAAGGTAATATTGCGGCTTTGCAGGCTCTTGCAAACACGATGGGGCAGCCTATTCAGATTGGGTCAACTATTGTTATTAATCCACAGGCACAACCTCCACCTCAGCCTCCTCCTGCCCAACCACCTTTGCCAGTTCCGACACCAGGAGGGAGTGGAGGACAAGGTACAGCAGGAGGGACTGGCCCTTAAGGTGATTATCGTAAATGAACGTCCATAGTATGACTAACAAAGAACAAGGTGAAAAAAATGGTACAGCTTAGTGAACAACAAGGAGTAGAGCAGGCATTGCATTTCATCCAGAATCAAGAGTTGCGTGCAGAGCTTCAGAAAAGGTATGATGAACATTTAATTACTGCACAGCAACTTCTCCAATTGCTTGTAGACTTCTTTTCCTTAGTAGTAGAGGATCTTGTCTGGGGAAGACTACATCAAGCTCGAGCCGGTAACATGGGTACGTATGTTGCGCAATACTATCTAGCACCAAAAGAAGCGAGAGATCATTTTGCGCATGTACCACCCTCCAAAGAAAATCCTGCCTATGATGAAACTGCAAAGCCAATGACCACAGAGGATTATGAAACAGCTCTCTTACATGCACTTCAACAAAGAAGAGAACTTCCTAGCTTTTCTGAGCCATTATTTAAAGGTCAATTAATGTCTCTTACGGGCATTGCTCTCGTAGGAAGGGAGCGAAGTAGTAGACTCTTAGAATTCCTTCATGAGGTTGAGCGAGAAAGCGCTGTGAAGGGACATATACCTGAGGAATCAAACCACAACACTTAAATTATTCCTCATCTCAAGGTGAACTATGGCAGAGATATTGAAGTTTCCTTACATCGGAAGCATTGGTCAACCGAGATACACTCCTAAAGATCACCATGCCCTTACGGCTGAAGTTCAAAAACTGCTCGCTACCTATCTTGAGATTTTTCGTTTTGTTCAGGAAAATATTATTGAACGTTCTCAGAAGGCAGAAGAGATGGCAGATGTCCACATTCAATGGCTTCAGCAAAGTCTTGCTGACTTACGATCAACGCGAGCAAAACTTCGAAGTACGCGAAGCGATGACAAGGTAAAGCATCGTGCAGCCCAAGGTATGCTTGAGCATCTTGACAAGCTTATTGCGAATAGAAGAGATGCCCATGATCCAGGAACAGCTATCCTGCTCGAGAAGCTTCAGACAGTTGTTGGCAAGGATGGCCAGGCTGAGATTGTCTGGTTGAGAGAAGAGGAGAATGCGTTCATGTTGGCAGATCCTCAGCATCTGCGTAGCTATCTCGACGAGGTTATCCGGAAAGAAAAAGAACGTTTAAGCATTGGTTCGAATGATAAACATCTCCGTGATCTTCTCAATGATCTCACCAAGATTGAACGAAAACTTCTGGCATTGTGGGGGACACAGCCTGAAAAACCAGAACGAATATATCTTGCAGAGAAGAGAGCACAGCTGGAGAAGCTTCCCAAAGATCACCAACTATTGGCAATACTTGTCAAGTTTATTGGAGAACTCTTCAGAGATTTGCGAGAGGTCTATCATGATAATGCCTTACAGGAATCATTAGGCAGGCCAGGAAAAGTGCGACAGGTACGTATGCTTCCTGACTTGGTTACCTACCTAAAAAAACTGGAAGAAGCATGTCGATTGGCAGACGAGGACGTCGAAAAGGACTGGGGGAGTTTTAGAGCATTCAGAAAAGAAGTAGGCATGCACATCGCTCGCGTTAAAGTAACGTATAGTGATCAAGATCTAGCAGTTCTTATGGAACAGGCCAATCGTAATGAGCGTGAATATGGGGATCAACCTACAGTCTGGCGGACATTCTTTCATGAGCGAGTGGCAATATTAACTGACCTCAATGATGCACGTAGAAATGATTATGTAAGAGAATTGGTGGTTAAGGCAGTTGATCAACTCGATGCTGGAATCACGCAGCGTGAGACTGAGCTTGTTGGAGAAGAACAGGTGTTTAAGCAAAAGCTTAAAGGGGTTATTGATCAGCGTATAGCGTACTTAGAGCGTGCAGATTTTAAGATTGCTGATATGCTTCTCTCTCTCTTTACTCGGAGAAAAGAATACTGGGAAGAACGAAAAAAAGAACTTATGGGTACCTATCATGATCGGCGGCTTGAGCCTTTTTTTGAGCAACTAGCGACTATTGCTGAACGCTTAGAGCACTTGGATAAGCAGAGTACACCACTTGCAGCAGAGTATGCTACCTATGAAAAAACAGGTACGGCAATATTACCTGATCGCATTCGATTAACACAATGGCTTCTTGCGCAGTTTGAACGAGCTCGTGACCATCCCACTGCACCCTTACCGTATGAAAAAATGAAACAGGTAAGTGAATGGCTTCAGGGTGTGCGCCAGAAATTCGTCGTGCAGGAAGAAGCAATGGAGCCGCAATGGCAGGCACAGGATCAAGAGCTTCAGGAATTATTACCCTTACTCAGGAAAGTGATCGATGATTACAATCGTGAGATGCGTACTGTTGTCGGAGAGCTTGCACATCGAATTCGGGAAGAAAGTGCTGGTCCAGAGCGGTTATTACACTCTCGTGTTCGAGAGGCTCATCTTAGTGGAAGAGTTATGTCCGGTGGAACTGTTACTTCACGACCTCATACGCCTGATACCAAGATGAAATATGCAGCCTAGTAACCTGTTTTATCCATCTTTACGTTGTTTACCCTTTCAATGATTTCAATCTCTTTCAAAGTCTTCCAAAGGTATTTATAAAAGCGTATCCATCCTTACGATATGGCAAGCAAAAATTTCCTTCTCCTCTCGTTAGAGGATGAACAGGCCAAGAAAGTAGCAACGGTTGTTAGCAATGATTCCTGTAGAAAAATCCTTGATTATCTTGCCGTCCATGAAAATGCTACTGAATCAGCATTGGCAGCAGCACTCCAAGTCCCTATCTCGACGGTTCATTACAATCTGCAGTTGCTCCTTAAAGCAGATCTCGCCAAGGCAGAAGAATTTCACTACAGTGAAAAAGGAAAGGAAGTCTTGCATTACCAGTTAGCCAATAAGTATATTATTATTACCCCACAAAAAACAAAGGGCCTCAAGAGTAAACTCAGAAGCATCCTTCCTGCTGGACTGATTACCTTGGCTATTGGAGGCATTGCGCAGTTGTTTTTGCAAATCCAGCAAAGGTCAGCATTAAGCACACCAAATGCTATGGATGGTGCTGTGCAACAGATGGCAAAAGCATCTATGGATCTTGAAATGGCCCCAGCTTCTGATGAAGCATTGATGGCTGTTGATGATGCTATTAGGGAACCAGTTACGGAGTCTTTTTTTTCAACATTGAGCTCTTCACCAGTGTTTTGGTTCATTGTTGGCGCTCTTGTCGCCCTTTTGGTGTACGTACTTTGGAGTTGGTACCGAAATAGGGAGACGAAAGAGTAAAGGAGAACATAAGATTTTTAGCTGAAGATTTAACAATTATAACGAAATATATAAAGGTGAAACTATGAAAACCACATCAGGTTCAAAAGGTACATTTTTTTCAAGTATGTTTTTGGTGCTTCTTGCTGTTCTGCTGCTTGGAACAGCAGGCTGTGTTGTTAATCGTGATCCGAGCCCTACCACTCCTCCAAACGGATCAGTCATCAGATTTGATGATGGAAGTAATGCAACACTCAGTGGGCTAAATACCTTTACGACAACTGAAGAATTGCGGTCATATCTTACGACGTCACGAAATTATGCCTATTCTTCTGGCAGAGGTTTTGGTAGTTATGTAAAAGAAATGGCAGGAGTAGCAACTGCAGATATGGCTATGGATGCAGAGCAAGCTGCACCTTCCCCAGGTGATAATGGTGCAACTGATTATTCACAAACCAATGTGCAAGTGTTGGGTGTAGATGAGGCAGATTTTGTGAAAAATGATGATCAATACCTTTACATGGTTTCAGGCCAGCGATTACTGATTGCAGATCTCTACCCTGCAGAAGAAGCAGAGATGCTTTCAACCACGCTTTTCGACAGCCAGCCTCGTGCACTGTTTGTTAACAAGGACAGGTTAGTGCTCTTTACCGAAGACGATGAAGAGATCTATAGGATTGCTCAATATGATTATTTCCCCTCACCCCAATGGATTGTCAAGACGCATGCCTTGGTTTATGATATCAGCAATCGTTCAGCTCCAGAACTGGTTGAGGATTACAGTATCAAAGGAAATTTTTATGATGGTCGGATGATTGGAGACCAAGTCTATTTTATTGTACGCGAATATCTCTACAGTCCTGAAATGGTAGCTATGCCTGTTGTCTATCGTGGAGCAGCTGCCATGAAACGACCATTGGTCTATTATTTTGAGAATCCTGAACAGGAATATACCCTCCACACTATTGCATCCTTTACTATGGATAAGGAAGAAAGCTTAGATGCACAGAGTTTCCTCTTAGGCTACTCTTCAACGTTGTATGTTTCACAAGACAATATCTATCTCGCGTATGAAAAAACTCTTCCCTATGCCTATGCTGAAACAGAACAGCAAAAGCGATTTTATGAGGTTGTGGTTCCTCTCTTTCCTGAGGATGTTCAACAACAGATAACCACTATTCGCGATGCTGAGCCAGAAACCAATGAAACAAGTACCGCTAGCTGGGACGAGATTAGCAACGTTCTTGATGCAATGTACCAGAACATGACTGAACAGGAAAAGGAAGAGCTCCTGACCAAGATTGAGGATGCCATTACTGAGTATGAAATTACCCAAGAGCAGGAACGAAGAAAAACCATTGTGCATAAGATTGGCATTGATGATGGAATTATAACCTATAAGGGTCAGGGCGAAATCAAAGGTTCATTGTTGAATCAATTTTCCTTAGATGAATCTGGTGGTTATCTGAGAGTTGCTACCACAACCTATGCCTATACGAATAGAGGATCAACCATGGAGAACAATGTCTATGTATTGGATGAAAACTTGGATGTTGTTGGAGAACTTGAGGAGCTTGCTCCTGACGAACGGATCTATGCAGCCCGCTTTATTGGATCTCGATTGTATCTCGTAACCTTCAAACGTATTGATCCCTTGTTTGTCATTGATTTGAGTAGTCCGACAAAGCCAAAAGTGCTTGGCGAATTAAAAATCCCTGGGTATTCAGATTACCTCCATCCGTATGATGAGAACCATGTGATTGGCATTGGGAAAGAAACCGAGGGAAATGAATGGGGAGGCGTTTCTGTCAAAGGAGTCAAGGTTGCTCTTTTTGATGTCTCTGACGTTACGCATCCAGAGCAGATCGACAGCGAAGAAATTGGAGATTCAGGAACAGACTCTGAGGCACTGCACGACCACAAGGCATTCCTCTTTTCCAAAGAGAAAAACCTTTTAGTGCTGCCTATTACCGAGGTTACTGAGCGAAGTGAAAACTCACGCTTTGGCTGGCGACAAAAACTCTGGCAGGGTTCATACGTCTTCCATGTTGATGAGGAAGGAATAGAAGTTAAGGCAAAAGTACCTCACGGAACACAGCAATCTTCGTACTGGTACTATTACGGTTCCAGTGACACCGTCAGGAGATCATTGTATCTGGATAATGTGCTCTACACGATCTCCTCAAGTAAGGTTGTCATGACCAGCTTAGACAATTATAGTAACCTAGGAACTCTTGAACTTCCTTATGAGCGTGAGGAATATCCAGTAATGTATGACTAAGCAATTTTGTTTTATTTTTGTTTTTTATTTATTCCTTCTCTTATAACTTTACCTTGGGACAATACGTATACTCTTCTCTTCCGGAATTATCGTAACCTCTTCTTCATTCTTTAGGTTATATTTCTCCACTAATTCTTTAGGTATTCTCAACCCTAAACTCATACCAAGAAAATGAATCTATATTAATTCAGTTGCAATCGTGATTTCACCATGTAAATCTTCTACCATTTTCAGCTTGATTTGTTCGTAATTCATTTTTTGAGCAAGCAACCATGCCAGTTTTGTTGTCATTGCTTCAATACTCATATCAAACGCAGGGATAGCAAGATCATTTTCTTTCAAATACTGCCCGTTTTCATTGACTTGGAAATTCGAGACTCCTCCTGGTGCTTGGGTAGTTACAATAATAGGAATTTTCTTTTTCTTTAAATATTTAAACACAGGAAATAAATGAGAACTTGGATCTCCTGCACCAAAAGCCCTCAAAATAAAGGCCTTGACCCCATTATTTTCAGCTAATGATTGAAAAATATCTACAGACATACCAGGGAATTCGGTAAGCGATACAATGCTTTTGGTATCAAAATCCTTCCTAACGCTTAGTACCCTTGATTGAATGGCTAATGGTTTTGATTTTGACAGATAAGCAACATGTTTTTTTAATGCAGCCTCATCGATTTTCATAAAACGCCCAATCTGTCCTAGAGCACCTGTCTGAAAAGACTTGAAGGGATCATAATCGAAATCAGTTCCCTTTTTAACTCGTGTTCCAGTAATGATTCTACTTCCAAAGAGTACCATGACCCCCTTAACCTCATGATAACCCCATACGGCTAACCGCAAAGAATTAACAAGGTTAGTTACTGCATCCGTGCCCAGATACCCTAAAGGAACCTGTGCTCCGGTAAGGATAACCGGTTTGTTAATGTTCTCTAAAGCAAAGGATAATGCAGACGCGGTATATCCCATAGTGTTGGTGCCATGGAGTATGATAAAGGAATCATAAGCATCATATTTTTTCTGTATCTCTTCTATAAGAAACGTCCAATTTTCAGGCTGCAGATTTGAGCTATCAGTATCAAAAAGTTCCTCAACCGTAGGATGAATTTCAATGTTCCAATTTTGTTTAACAATAGCAACTGAATTATCGAGTATAGAAATAAAACTGTTTGGGTCAGATTTTTGGTTTTGTGAGACCTTACTCTTAGCAACATTCCCGGCAATTGTTCCTCCGGTTAATATCACTAATATCCTTTTTTTGGTGTATGAGGACATAATTTCGTTGAAAAGTTAAAATTATATAAATATATCCATTTTGGGTAAGGATTCACGAATATGACTCACTTCACACGAATACTGTACGATGTTTCTCCATTGAGGAAGAAGTGTTTGTAAAGATCGACATTTTTTCTCTGTGCGGTGACTTGCATGGCCCGAAGTGGACTAACCAATGTCATGGGATCTTCTCGGAGCGTATCCATCACCGCTGCAAAATCTTCTGTTAGTACCAAAAAATCCAGAGCAAAATGAGCAGTGCCAACCCCTTTTCGGCTGTCGACTGAAAAATCTGGATTCTGCGCATAGGCCCCAGGAACTGCAGCAATGGAGAGTACTTTTTCAATGCCATAGGTAGGGTTAACATGTCTCACCAAACGAGCAGCAAACGGTCGTGTATCATAATTGTTCCCTTCTACCAGAATAACATTTTCTTTGCTGTTCTTTATCCATTCCTCTTCCCACAAATCATCAGCTCTGGTGCCAATACTAAACGGAACTGTTGCATCAAACTTATAAAAATCCTTTCCTGAGAAAAAAGGATCTTCCCGAGCAAGTGATTGCGGAGGCTTAAAACTACCTCGATAGGGGCATAGTGAAAGTATTTCTTGAAGACTTGAACGATCTCTATGAGCCATAGACATTAATAGTAACAGAAATACTATTTAAATCTTTCTAGTTTAACCACTCTTAAGTGATATATTTGATTTTAGCGGCACAGAACATCTCCTTATGAACGCGCATGCCTTTCACGCTAACTCTTTTTACCTCCTTACCCTGTAACTACATTTTATAAATCATTCGTCTTGCTTACATGTAAGAAACATTAATTTAAGGCTTTCTATTCAATTACATGCTACTGTAATTATCGATACAAAAAGTAAACCTTTGATTTAAAATATAAGACATATATCCTATAATTTAATATTAATGACTACTTAATAATATCATATGTATTTTAATTTTGATCAGCTGTTATCTTAATCGGAAGCTTTATATATTAGTTTCTTTCTAAAGTTCACCAAAAATAGTATTTCATATAGTAAAATGGGCACTAATAAACAAAAAGTGTAGTTTAGTATACTAAAAAGAAGCTTCAGTAGTAATAATTCAATCTAATAGGTAAAATAAGAAGTCAGTTGTATAAATAAAAAAGTCTTTTGTATAAAAAAAGTGAACAGATTTATATCGATTTCGCCGAACGATGCACGTGTTCTTGACCTTTTGTTTAGGAATCCCTATGAGCATTACACGATGAGGCATGTTGCCAAGCTCTTGCAGATGAGTCCGGGTGGGGCTCATAAGATACTGAAGCAGCTTGAGGCAGACCATGTTGTTGTACCGGAAAAGATTGGTACGGGAATCTTTTACACGTTAAATCTTGGCTCAAAGGTTGTACGAAACTTACTGGCCTTTATTCTTGCGCAGCATGAGCTTGATGAGAAAAAGTACCAAAAGATGTTGGAATTTCCTCATTGTGCTGCATTGCTTGTTACGGATCAGAAAAGGGTAGCATTATTTCTTGATCCTCCAATCCCTAGCCCTGTGTTTGGAGAATTTGCACCGGAAAATCTTGTCTGTTCAACTGTTGAAGAATTTTATCAAAACCTTCTCAAACGGGATAAAGAAACACTTACCTTATTGCGGGATGCAGCAATCCTTCATGGTGAAGAGATAATTATTCAGGAAGTGAAGAAAATCAAGGGGTATTTTTAAGATGCAGCTGGAAAAGAGCGGGATGATAACCCTGAAAACGGTTTTCATGGTAGGAGCAGTCCTTGTGTTTATGAGCCTTCTTGCTGTAGACGTGTCTGCTGGCCTTGCCAATTCTCTTGAAAATATACTTTATGATTTGAATAGTTTCTTTAGCAACAATCAATACCAGAGCTATGCTAAGATCATTGATTTTGCTATTTTCTTTATTATGTTTACCGCAGCCTGTTACATGGGGCTGCATAAATGGGCAGGTGATAAAACTCCGCACGGTGCTGTTGTTGGTGTTGCTGTTTCTTTGGGATTAGCCATGGCTATTCCCCTTGTGCTGTACACTAATGTTTCCGTAGCATTACTCTTTCCCTTTGCTAAGGCATTCTTGTTTATGATTATTGTCTGGCTCATCTGGAATGTCTTGGTTAAGGCAGGCATGAGCAAATGGAGAGCCTTCTTGTTGGCCTTGCTATTAACCTTTTTGATGTTTTTGTTAGCAGGCTATCTCTTGTCTGATGGCACTGGTGGAGGATTTGGTGGTCTCTTTGACACGTCCTTTGGCCGTGTTGATCTTCCACGTCCAGGATTACCTGATGTTCATCTTCCAGGAACTGGAGGGAAAGGTAGAGGGGATTGTAAAATCGAAGGTATTTTCGCAGTAAACAAAGCCTCTCTTGGTGATATCATTGAGGGTGAGGAAAATCCTGCAACACAGGTGAGTGCAGATGGTATCAATTGTCAGTCAGGAACCATCCGTATTTATGGCTATGCAAGCATGGAGGGTGATGAGTCGTATAATACACAACTTTCATCTGATCGTGCAGAGGCGGTTAAGCAAGCCATTCTCGAAGAATGGGGTCCAGGATATGGGTCAATCAGTGCCTCTGGAGAAGGGTCTACCTGGGCATTTAGTTCTCCTAGTGCCGATGATCGAGCAGATCCTGATACTGCCCCTGAGGAAACTCTGAAACCAAACCGAAGATATGTCATCCAATGTACCTGTAAACAAAGCACAACAACTGATCCTTCTCAGAAACCAAACTGCAAAGCTTTGGAGAAGCAGATTGATGAAAAAATCAAAGCAGCCGAAAACGCTGAAAATAACAGAGATAAAGCAACAGATCCTACCAAAAAAATGGAATACGCTGATGAAGCTGACAAGCTCTATGAAGACGCTGATGCTCTTTCACAAGAATATGATCGTGAGGGATGCAGGAAATGAATAAGTGGCTGATGTTCGGAACGAGTATAGTCATCATGTTACTAGTTCTCAGTCTGGTTGCTGCAGTCCCTACACCTGAAGAAATCCGAGCAAAGCGTTCAGCATCAGCAAAAACCACTGCAGATCAACTCAAAAAGATTGCAGATGATGTTACTCCTAGTACACTGCCTGACACCACCCTCTACAAAAAAGCGGTCGACTATTATTTGGCGAGTGATTCCCTTAGTGGCACGTCGAAATACCAACAGGAGATTCAGGATTTAAACCAAAAGATCGGGAATATTACCGGAGTAGCACCACCTCCAAGAACCACACCACCAGGAACCACACCACCAGGAACCACACCACCAGGAACCACACCACCAGGAACCACACCACCAGGAACCACACCACCAGGAACCACACCACCAGGAACCACACCACCAGGAGGAGGTACAGAAGAACATAAGATCACCATTACAAATCCTGAGCTTATCCCTGATAACCTGAAATGTGAACGTAACGCAGAGTTATCTTTCAACATAGATAATGTTGGTGGTTATGATGAAGAAGGGATTGTTGTTGACATAAGGAGCACTGATGGTATTGTTAATTGGGAACCAACTTCTGCCTATTCATTGGAGAGAGGTACCGGAATAGTGGTGGTTTATCCCATCACCGTTGATGACGATGCTGATGAGGGAGACTATAGTCTCGTTGTGGAAGTATTCTATAACCAAAATCAGCTCAGTGATTCAATGGTAGTATCCTTTACCGTCGAATCATGTGGTGTAGGAGACAAAACTGTTGATTTCGGAAGTAAAGCTCTTAGCGTAGCTGGTGACATTGTGAACCCAAATACGCTGGTTGGTCGGTCTGCATATTCGCTTATTATCGCTGCTCTACTATTGTTTGTTGCCCTCCGAATACAGAGAGGAATATCAAGTGCTCGAGAATCCAGAATAAGACGAGCAGGAGCAGAAGATGTAGAAGGTGCTGTTCATGCAGCAACGGGAACCGTAGAAGATGCGCTTGGTGGGGGGGCCAGAGGACTACCGAGAGGAGGTGGGGGTGCTGCTGGAGGATTCAATCCGGAGGAATTGGTAACAAGGTATCATGAGATACGTCTGAACATAAGAGAAATTCTTGCTAATGTGCGCGACAATGCAGAGGATTTATACAAACCGAGAAAAAGATTCCGTTCAGCTACTGAAACACCTTTTGCAGAGCGACTAAAGTGGCTTATTGCGTGGATCAAGAAGACTATCAAACAATGTGATGCACTTAAGAGCGAGAAACATCCAGTACACTTCTTTAATCAACTCTCGGATTTGAGAGACGATTCTATTTTCGGCTTGCAATCTTACTTAGACGGATTTCCTGAGGTAAACGAAGGATTAGCTGACTCTGAAAAAGGTGCCTGTACGCAGATAATCAATGTCATTAAACATGCTATTGAAGAACTGAGAGGACTAGACATCCCACCACCTCTTTTGGTTGATAATGATGAAAGTGATCAGCGAGGTAAAAGAACATGGCGTAGAGGATTCCGTAGAACAACACTAGAACCTGTTGCTGCGAGAAATGAACGTGCAAGACAAGCTCACGTGACAAATTCGATTCATCGTATTACTCATATCCTTACCTCGTTGAATCGCGTGGTTGAAGAACGGATACGATCAAACGCTACTCCTGAAATTCATGATGATGTTATCCGGGTATTGTCAATTGGTTATGTTTTTGATGGTTCTGATGGTTTTGTTAATGAATTTATAGCGACTGGATTGAACCAAGACGCTTTCTTTAACGAAACGTTCAATCTTCACTATCAGATTATGCGCTTTATTTATGGGGCGCATTGGGCAAGCAAGGCATTTGAAGAGCGAGTCATTCCAAGAATCATTGACCTCCTTTCAGGGGAGGGTGGTGCTCTTCCAACTCTGGGTCAGTACGCCGTACAGCTTACGGATATGATCCCTTACCCTGATAGATATCGCCTCACTCGTGAAAGAATATCCTCTTTACAGACAATACACTCAGAACTTCGACGTGCAATCCCACAATTGGAAGCAATCTTGCGAGAACTTGGTGGACATCCTCCAGAAGATGCTGGTGGAAGTCATTCAGGAAGTGCTGATTGGGATACTCCTCCACGTTCAGGAACTGATGGTGATGCAGAGTTACGACCGTACAGAAGTGCACTTCGGAACTGTCTACGCATCACTAATAACATAGAGAGAGGGGTGGACAGCATACGGCGTAGCTTGGCAGATGGTAATCTAAGGACATACTTAAACGTAGTTCTTGCAGACATAGATCGTTATGAGCTCAGACTCAAGAACATCACGTTTGAGTCATTAGATCACCTCGACACAGACGGTAGTGCACTGACTACTATAAGATATCATTTGTGTAGTTATGTTCTGCCTCAACAAGGGGCAACGTTTACAGAAAAGTATGGAGAACTCTTTGCTGGAATTCCTGCTGATGAAGCGGTTGCGAGAGCAAACGAAGTCATAGACATCCTTCAAACAGGCATTAATGAGTTAGCAGCAGTGGATATTCCATATGCTGAGCCAATTACTCCAACAGTGATCCCTAGTGTTGTTCCACCGAGCGGTGATCGTGCTCCTCCACCTTCCAGTCTTCCACCGAGATCAGCTTCAGGAGCTGATGATGCACAGTTACAAGCGTGCAGAAAAGCACAGAGGGACTGTGTACGTATAACTGATGACATAAGCAGAGGGGTGGAAGGCATACGGTATAGCTTGGAAAATGATAATAGATTCATGGCGTTTAGGGAGTTCTTGCGAGACTCTATTCTTCAGGCGATATCTCGGTACAGTAACAAATTCAGTAATTGGGTCCGTTTTGATTCTTCCGTAGACCTCCGGACGAGTATACAGCAACTTGTGCAGATACGATCTGACATTAGTGGGACTGATCTCCCTCGATTGGGGAGAAAGCTTACTAGTAGTTATGAAACGCTCTTTACTGGAGTTCCTTCTGATGAAGCAACTATACAAATTGGTAGGGTACTACAAACCCTTCAAGCAGGCATTGATGAGTTGGCAGCAGTGAATATTCCTGCATCTGGTCCTATTGTTGATCCACCCAGAATCCATCCTTTTGTTCCACCAAGAGAATAAACACACCATGGTAGCAATCAAAGATCCGGAACAAGTACTAGAAACACAGCAGCGTGAGAGTGAAGAGGCATTTCGCCGAGACTTAGAGCGGATCGTCCATCAAGTAGAGGCAGCAAAGCAAACCCTTGCACAACTCGATGCAGCAGAGCAGGGACAACCTCAAGCAGAAGAAGGAAGGCTTACACCGGTGCAGGAAAGACGACTCAGAGTTACCAAGATTCTCCTCAACCATCTTTTGGAAATCATGCAGCTTATTGAAGAACGGTGTCGAACGCATGCAACATGGAGCAGGCAAGGAAGTGGCGCTGCCTTGTACACCTATTACCCTGAGCAGCTCCTTCCTCAGTTCCATATTCCGAGTACAACAGCGATTAAGAGCGCTCTCCAGCTCTGTGATCGTGGCATGCATCAAGGAAATTATGCAGAAACCAGTGAGCAGATCATTCGTTTGCTTGAGGAAAATGAACAAACAACGCAGGTGCAGATGGAACTCATCAAAAAGCTCGATCAGCTTGCAGGCAACAAACAACGGGCAGACCTTTACATCAGCCTTCCTGACATAACCCTTGAACAGCTCTACTTCTTGGTACGATTAACCAACGTCAATCAAGCAGAGCTCGAACGCATTTTACCGGGGAAATTCCTCATTGGCAGGGATAAAGGCCGAGAATGGTTCAAAGGCAAGGTGAAGATAACTGGCTATCATCAGGGACATATTAGGACCGAGGCAACCGGAACACACGATCTTTGGGTAACAAAAGTTGGTCCAGTTCTGGGGCATGTTCTCCAAGGCAAGGATTATCAACACATCATCCATGAACAGACTGTGGAACGACAGAAGATTGCTTATCAATACGGACTTAATGCCGTAAAACTCAACAATGCCTTTGCCCATCATCAAAAAGGAGGCTTACCCGGACTACAAGCCTATGTTAGGGATCATTTGTATACCTTACACCGTGCCTGTCACGAACACTGGAATGAGCCAGAAACATTGCGTTTCCTGGTCAAGGTCTATAACCATAGTGTGCTCCAGGTTCATCAATGGTTGCATGATAACTGGTCACAGAAATCAAACGAATGGGAAGCGGCATTTACTGGAGCTATCGACGGAAACCCACGCCAGCTTGTTGTTGAGAAAATCCAGGCATTTGGCCAGCAATACCAGCATGGGCATGGCCAGCAATGTTTGTGTTGAAGTGTGAAGCGAATGTTTTTAGGGAAAGAGATTCATAAGTTTTTTTCTTATCTTCTTGGTGTGACTTTCCGAAATATTCTCAATGCACTTTTTGCTTTCTCGATGTAAGCTTTGCATAGATTATCATTTGGATCTTCAAGCTTTATACCTCGGTTTTGCTTCCAGCACCAAAAAACATGTTTTTTTGGATCTTTACCATCTGACATGAAAAATCACCTTAGAAATGTTGTGTCTTTAGAAACTTTTTCTTCATGAAATCTCACCGTAGTAGCTCCATAATGCATTGATAAAACTATCGTGATTGAGTAAAATGATGTGGTATTTTAGGATTTCCATAATTAAAGCATCCTTTTTTCTCAATCCCTTCGCAAAGTTTTGTACTGTTGCGGTCTTAATAGCGATAGTTTTTCCGTACATCTTCCCAATGGTTTTTATTTTGCTGATATCTTTCTCGTTACTATCGCCCAAATAAAAGAGATCTATATCACTATCTCCGGTGAACGTTTTTTTAGCATAAGAACCAAACAAGATGACTGAGCCAGGAATATTATGGTTAGCAATTTCCGTGGTTATTCTCTTAATCAGAAATAGTTGTTCTTGATAACGTATTGATTCAAAAACTTCGCTCATTATCAGATAATGTTTGGTGAGGGTATTCTCAAGATTTAAGGTATAAACTTTGTTTTTGCCTATGGTCTTAGCATTCAGAACTTTGTCTTTCTCCAACGCACTCAGGTGAGAAAGAAGCGTAACATGGCTTTTTTTAATTAATGTAGCCATCTCTCGGATATGATGTTGGACCAAGTAATCTGAGCAGTAAAGATTCAAAATCCTTAGTTTAATATCGGTTGCTTTATCGACCATATGGTATGAATAATTACCAATAGTATAAAAATGTTATGTTTTCGCTAATCAACTTTAAAAATAGCAAGTTTTATATAGTGGCTACCTATTTTTAGGTGAAACATTACCGAAGATTAGGTAGAATGCTCACCAAACAACAACAGACGATTTTAGGTGTCTTTAACAAAGACATTTTTACCAGTTTGACATTTAAGCAGATAAAAGAACAAAGCAACCAAAAATCAAATAATATTGTTCAGATTGCGTTACAAGAGTTCAAGAAACAGAATTTAGTAAAGACTAACCTAACCGGTGATGTAACAACCTATTCTTTGAATCTTGATAATAATGTAACCTTATCCTACCTTAATTTAATTAATGACTTAGAAACAAAAAAAAGAAAATTCCAAAAAGAAATAATAAGAGAAATTCAAAAGAGAATTTCGAAACAGACTAATTTCTTTATTTTAATCATATTTGGTAGTTATGCAAAAAACAAAGCGACTGAAAAATCAGATTTAGATATAGCAGTTATTGTTGAATCTGAACAAAACAAAAAAGAAATAGCTCCACTTTTGGAAACAGTCAAACGAAGAGAAATAAAACCAATAGATTATCATATCTTTACGAGAAACGAGTTTTTAGAGATGCTCACCGTTGATTATGAAAACGTTGGTAAACAGATTTATAAAAACAACCTTATTTATTATGGATTTATTGAGTATTGTAACCTGATACGGGGAAGAAAAAATGAGTGATGAAGCAGAACTTTATCTTCAAAGAGCAGAGAACGAATTGATAGCGGCACAAGTGCTGTTTGAGGTTTCCAGTAACCCAAAACTTCAGAAAGAACAGTTTAAACTAGAGAAAGGCTTCACCTTTTACAGTACAGTTATTGGTCATTCCTATTATTCTATCTTCTATTCGGCAAAGGCAATTTTAATCAAAAATGGAGTTAAAACCGAAGCGCCAGAAGTCCATAAGAAAACACTCGACGCATTTGAACAGCATTTGGTAAACACAGGAAAATTAGATATTGAACTGCTCACCGTCTATAAGAAGATGATTGTCCGCGCCGATGCTCTTTTGGGAATCTTCTCCCTGGAAAAACGAAAGCGAGGAGAATTTACGTACCAGAAACTTCCCCAAGCAAACAAAAAACCAGCTCAAGAATCACTAACCAACGCTTCTTTCTTTTTCAAAAACATTAACAAAATTCTACGGTAAGAACTCCCCCTAATTTTAGCGTAAGATTTATTAATAAACAGGGGTTCCTCGTGTTATGTCGAAAAGGAGTAGACGAAAAAAACTCTGGCGACTCCAACAGGAAACAGAACAGCCAGGGGTACAGCAGGAAGCACAGCCTGAAGAGACTGAGCATTATACCGGGCTTAAAGGAGTCTATTATCGTCACTATAAAATCCTGACTATTCTTCCGTTAATTCTTTTGGCATTGGCTCTTTTCAGCATTGCCTTGAAGTTTGCGTTTACCGGAGATTTTGTCAATCGGGGAGTCTCCTTAAAGGGCGGCATTACGGTTACGGTATCTGGTGCTCCGATAGATGCGCCAGAATTACGGGAATATCTGCTCGAACAGTTTCCCGGCAATGACATTGAGGTCCGTTCTCTTTCAACCGCAGGAGCTGCTTCTGGATTTATCGTTGATGCAGACATCCAAACCAAAGAGGGATTTGATGAGCTATTAGCTAAAATTCAGGAAAAAACAGGCATTAGCTCTCCAGACTACTATAATGTGGCGGTCATGGGAAGCAGTTTAGGACAGAGCTTTTTTAAGGAAATTCTTATTGCCCTGGGCCTTGCATTCTTATTCATGGCCATTGTTGTTACGTTGTATTTTCGTTTATGGGTTCCCTCTATTGCGGTTATTCTCGCGGCCTTTTCTGACATCGTCATGACCTTAGCGGTCTTTAATCTTCTGGGGCTGAAGCTTTCTTCGGCAGGGATAGCAGCATTCCTGATGCTCATTGGTTATTCTGTTGATACTGATATCTTACTCACTACCCGAGTCTTAAAGAGAACCAAAGGAACCGTGTTTCAACGCACGATAGATGCCATGAAAACAGGGCTTACTATGACCGTTACAACCATGGTTGCTGTTCTTGCTGCTATGATCTTAACCCCTTCAGAGGTCTTACGTCAGATTATGATTGTCTTGTTCATTGGTCTTATCTTTGACATTATCAATACCTGGCTCCAGAATGCGGGTATTTTACGGTGGTATGCTGAAAAGCAGGCAACGAGGGAAAGGAAATGAATGCAAAAAAATTGTTCACCAATCCTCGTATTATTATCTTAGCGGTGTTCCTTATTATTGCATTGGTTGCCATTCAGCCAAATCCCTTTGCAGACGGCGTAGCAATTCGAAGTGTTGCGAGAAACAGTTCAGCACAATGGGCTGGCTTTACCAGTCCAAAACCAACCGATCTGCCGATGAGTAGAGAACGAATCCTAACTATTAATGACATACCTATCCGAAGTGAAGCAGATTTCTATCGTGAAGTCGGGAAGATGCAACCCCAGATGTCTTATCTTATCCAAACCAATAAGCAGAGTTATAGCCTTGTTCCTCGTGCTAAAACAAAAACTGAAATGCTCGGTACTGAGGATATTGGTATTAAGGTATATCCTGCTCCAAAAACAAATATTCGCAAAGGCCTTGATTTGGAGGGTGGTACTCGAGTCCTGTTACAGCCAGATCGGGCTCTGTCAGATGAGGATATGGATCTCCTCATCGATAATATGAAGGAGCGCTTAAATGTCTATGGTTTGAGTGATGTGGTTGTTAGTAAAGCAGGAGATCTGTCTGGTGGTCAGTATGTCAGAGTTGAAATTGCCGGTGTTAATGAAGAGGAAGTCCGCCAACTGCTGGGAAATCAGGGAAAATTTGAAGCAAAAATAACGAATGAAACGGTCTTCCGCGGAGGACAAGACATTACCTATGTCTGCAGAAGTGCAGATTGTTCTGGTATTGACCCGAGTGGAGGATGCGGCCCTATTGGCAATGGATGGACCTGCCGTTTCCGTTTTAGTATTACCTTACGTCAAGAGGCTGCTGAGCGTCAGGCTGAACTCACCAAAGATCTTGAAATAGTTACCGAAAACAATGAGCAGTATTTGAGCGAACGAATTTATCTCTATCTTGATGATGAAGAGGTAGACTCGCTCCTTATTGGGGAAGATTTACAAGGAAGAGCGGTAACAGACATCCAAATCTCTGGGAGTGGCATTGGAGCTACCCAACAAGATGCTATTTTTGATGCGCTCCAAAACATGAAACGCCTGCAGACCATCCTCGTTACTGGTTCACTTCCAGCAAAAGTAGAGGTTGTCCAGACCGATACCATTTCTCCGTCTCTCGGAAAGGAATTTGTCAAGAGCGCATTTATTATGGGATTTGTTGCTATACTTGGCGTAACTGCGGTTATTGTCTTTCGTTATGGAAAACTGATTATTTCTGTCCCGATTATCATCACCATGCTCTCTGAGCTTATTCTCCTGCTAGGGCTTGCGGCATTTATTGGTTGGAATATTGATATTGCTGCTATTGCAGGAATTATTGTTGCTATTGGTACTGGCGTTGATGATCAAATAGTTATAACTGATGAACTCTTGCGCGGAGACCGAAGTACGAGTGGGACATTCAGAGAACGGATTAAGCGGGCGTTCTTCATCATTATGGGCGCTTATCTGACAGCGGTTGTTTCCATGCTCCCACTGTGGTTTGCTGGTGCCGGTCTTCTTCGAGGATTTGCCATTACCACTATCTTTGGCGTTACGTTTGGAGTTTTTATCACACGACCTGCCTATGCAGCCTTGATGGAAAACATCTTTAAAGATGAATCTGACGCTTGAAAACAAACTCCTTTTATGCAAATGCTTGTGAAAGCTCTCAAAAGCGCAAAGCATATAAACTATTTCTTCCCAGAGGACGGATATGCCCACCAAAGCGGCAAGAAAGCGCCAATCGTTAAAAAAACGTGCAGTAGGACGCTCTTCTGGAGCTAAGAAGTACTTTAGATATGTTATTCTCTTGGAAGAGAAGGATAAAGGGCTTGTTGCACGAAATTCGCTTGAAGTCAAGGCATTTGCCAATGCTATTGGGAGATATACCTTACGACTCGAAAATCTTGTTCCTCGTTCAATTTCCCTCTCCTTTGCTAAGCATGAGGTCGTCAAGGTTCCTCCTAAAGTAATTCTTCAGAAGGGGCAGACTAAAGAGATACTTTTACGTGTAAACTATAAAAAGATCGATAAGGATTATACAGGGACATTACGATGTACGTGTCGTGAACAGATTGAGAACATCCCTCTTCACATTCTCTGTCTTAAGGACATAACGAATCTAGAATTTAAGCGTAAGGTCACCTTGCTGTTTCAAAAATTTCTGGCAGGAAAAGACAGAAAGGCAACAAAAGAGGAGATTTTAACCCTCTGTGAGCGAGTAACAACCGGACAGATCTTAATCCAAGGAGGGTTGAGTACACGGTATGATCAGGTCTTAAAGTTTGTGCGCAAAAAACTAGTTCATTATCGAACGGGTAGTATGCTTGATGCAGATATCAAGCGATTAATTAAGAGGTTAAAGTAAGTGAGGTTAATGGAGTGGCACAAACACAAGCAAAGACCAAGCTCTGGGCAATTGGTCTGATGTTGTTCTCAACGATTCTTACCTCAACTGGCCAAATCCTGTATAAATATGCTGCAGTAACCTTAACGAGCGATGTTGTTCAAATTCTTCTGAATGGTTATCTTATCTTTGGGTTGCTTGCTTACTTCAGTGCAGCAGTCCTGTTAGTTATTGCCCTTAAAGGCGGAGAGCTTTCGGTGTTATATCCACTGGTATCACTCAGTTTTGTCTGGGTAAGTTTTTTATCCATGCGATTCTTTCAGGATTCCATGAGCACAACCAAATGGTTTGGTATTGGATTGATCATTGTTGGCGTTTTCCTTATCAGTTACGGAAGCCAACAAGTTTAAGGGAAAACAAAGAAAAACAAAAAAATAAAAAAAATAAAACAAGAGAGCACAAAATAACATAAAAAAGGAATGACAATGGAAACAACCTGGTGGGGATTTGGATTGATTGTTGTATCAACGATATTTGGTGCTATTGGCTCTCTCTATCTCAAATTAGGCGCACAGAACGTGCAATTGAAGCTAAAGGTTCTTATGCAGAACACCAAACTGATTCTTGGATTCTTTTTCTTTGGTATCGCAACAGCATTTTTCATCCTCGGATTAAAGGGGGGACCGCTTTCTGTCCTCTATCCAGTAACATCCTTAACGTATATCTGGATTGTGATACTTTCTCTGATTTATCTTAAAGAACGGCTGAATATCTACCGTTGGTTAGGCATCATCAGCATCATCATCGGCGTTATTCTTATTGGGGTGCAAGGGTAATGCAAACCGTCATTCTTTCGTTGGGTGGATCTATGGTTATCCAAGATCAAGTAAATGTTTCTTTTTTGAAAGACTTTACCGGGATGATTATACGCTATGGAAAAGACTATCCAGAACATCGTCTGGTCATTGTGGTTGGTGGGGGTTCTCTTGCTCGTCATTATCATCATGCAGCTACCCAGGTTACCTTTATTTCTGAGGAAGAGTTAGACTGGATTGGGATTATGGCAACGCGCCTTAACGCAGAACTCTTGCGTGTTCTTTTCTCAAGTATTGCTGCAAAAGAGGTTATCCACAATCCAACACAACCTCTCAAAGGAAAGGAAAAACTCTTCATTGCCTCGGGATGGAAGCCCGGATGCTCTACTGATTATGATGCTGTTCTCCTTGCCGCAAATGTTAAAGCAAAAACGATTATCAATGCAACAAATGTAGCCTATGTTTATGATAAAGATCCCAAAATATATCACCATGCAAAACCCTTAAAACAAATGAGTTGGTCAACCTTTACAACGTTAGTTGGCCAGCGTTGGTCTCCAGGCTTAAACATGCCCTTTGATCCTGTTGCCAGCAAGAAAGCACAAGCATTAGGATTAACCGTTTACATCTGTGGTGGTCAAGATTTAGCAAACTTGAAAAACGCACTCTATGGCAAACCCTTCAAGGGCACGATTATTTCGAAGTAAATTTTGTCTTTCCAAACATTTAAATATCTCGCTGTTTTGGGTGCGTTTATGCAAGTAATGCATTTTATGCGTGAAATAAGGGATATGCAGCGGTTTGAAAAGATTCTGACAGTCTTTGCTAAGCATGGACTTGGTTATTTCATTGAGGAGGCAAATCTGAAACGATATCTGCCGTTAAAAGAACGTTTGTCACCGGTAAAATTTAAGCTGCAGAAAACACGTCCGGTTGTCCTACGAACTATCTTTGAGGAACTTGGTGGAACGTTTATCAAACTTGGTCAACTGTTAAGTCTACGACCAGATCTCATTCCAAAGGAATATTGCGACGAGTTCAGTAAACTACAGGATCAGGTAAAACCCTTTCCGTCTTCAGAAGCAAAGAAAATTATTGAGCAAGAATTGGGCAAGCCCATCCACCTACTTTTTTCTTCATTCGATGACAAACCTCTTGCTGCAGCCTCTATTGGACAAGTTCATCGAGCAACATTACGGGATGGAACAAAAGTTGTGGTCAAGGTACAACGTCCACATATCCAAGAAATTATGCAGACTGATATTGATATTCTCTATCGGTTGGCATCGTTGTTTGAAAAAAAATTTCCTCAGGATTTTATCCAACCAACAAAGATCATTCAGGAATTTGAGGCATATACGAAGAACGAACTGGATTATAACCATGAAGCAAAGAATGCAGAAAAGTTTTATGCCTTTTTTCAGGGCGACCGGAAAATTACCATTCCCAAGCCTTACCTCAATCTTACCACTACAAGGGTTTTAGTGCTTGAGTATCTCGACGGAAAAAATATTACGCATGCAGATCTTTCACCTGAACAGAAGAAAGAGATTTCAGTGGTTATTGCTGATATGATCTTTCGACAGATCTTTGAAGAGGGATTTTTCCATGCTGATCCTCATCCAGGAAATATCTTTGTGCTCAGGAAGAGACGTATAGGGCTTCTTGATTATGGCATTGTAGGTATGCTGGACTCTCCTACCAAAGAAACCTTGTCTCAATTATTTATCGCAATGATGGAAAAAAATGTTGAGGGAATGGCAGACGCATTGTTGGGATTAGGTGCTGTTCCTCCTGATGTTGATCGTCAACGTTTTATTGAAGATCTTAAACATGAGTTTGGCAGCTACTATGGTGCAGAGCTCCATCAGATCGATCTTGCACAAGTACTTACGAAAGTTGTCGGCATTGCAAAGCGGCATGCAATTGTATTGCCCATCAATCTTATCTTGCTTTGTAAGGCAATCATTACCCTTCAAGGTTTGGGTATGGAATTAAACCCACACTTTAATCTGGTTGCTGTGGGTAAACCGTATCTCAACCAATTGGTCAAAAAACAATATGATCCTCGGGAAAAATGGGCGAAACTCAAGAAAGCAGCTCAAGAGATTAGGTATTTTGTTGCAAGCGTTCCTCGACAAGCATCAGAATTCATCAGCAAAATACGAGAAACTGACAAGGATCTCAAGCAGATGGATACGGATATTAAAATCTTAACCATTGAACTTGACAAATCGAGTAATAGAATCGCTCTGGTTGTTTTAAGTGCAGCGTTTATTATTGCAGGTGCATATCTCTACCCTTTTGATCAGCAACAGTTGTTTGGATTTCCTTTTCTTTCAGTCATCTTTTTTACTGTTGCTCTTCTCTTTTTTCTTCTGCTTTGTATTTCTATTGTTCGTGAAAAGAGATTTACCTTCTAATTACTCTTTTTCTTCGATGAAGCTTTCTAAACCGAAATATTTAATAATGCAGTGATCCTAGAACTATTTACAGAGGTGATTATATGTTACGTCAATTGAAAAAGGGACTTCTTCTTGGTGTTGGATTAGCTGATTTAACCCGAGAGGCTGCACAGAAGCGAATCAAAACATTGGTGAAGGACAACCATATCACGAGTAAAGAGGGAAAAGTTTTGCTGAAAACAATGGTAACAAAGGCAAAGCGTGAACAGGTTAGGCTTGCAAAGAAGATTGATGCTGAGACAAAGAGAAAGGTGCGTGCTCTTGTCACGAGATTTCGTCAGACAGAAAAAGAAGTGGTTCAGGAGGGAAGAGCTGAAGCTCTGAAGACACTGGAGAAAGTAGCCAAAGATCTGCAAAAAAGATCTGCAACATTCTCACGCTATGCTCGGGGAAATCAACGAAAAAACAAAAACATAAAACGCAAAGCAAGGAAATCCCCAAAGAAAAAGTGAGTAATAATCTTGTCTCATCTTTCTTGAGCAAAGATTTTTATAGCCTTTTGAGCCTTCCATCCTTATGACATCTATTCCCCACCACGTAGGTATTATCCTAGATGGTAATAGAAGATTTGCAAAGCGATTGCTGCTCGAACCATGGAAAGGTCATGAATGGGGCGCAAAGAAGGTCGAAGAACTGTTTATGTGGTGTAAAGAGCTTGGTATCCGTGAATTGACGCTTTATTGTTTTTCTGTTCAAAACTTTAACCGCCCTCGTGAGGAGTTTCTGTATCTCATGAAGATCTTTAAAGAAAGTTTTGATAAACTGATGAAGGATACAAGAATTGATGAATACCAAGCACGGATTCGTGTTATTGGTAGATTATCTCTGTTTCCTGAAGATCTTCAGCAAAAGCTTTTTGCGATTATGGAACGGACAAAATACTACGACCAGTATTGTGTTAATTTTGCCATGGCCTATGGCGGCCAAGAAGAGATCATAGATGCCACAAAGCGAATTGCAGAACAGGTGAAACAAGGAGTTCTTGAACCAGAGTCCATTGATAAAGAAACCTTTCGCCAGTATCTTTATCTGCCTGATGAACCAGAGCTTATCATTAGAACCAGCGGTGAACATCGTATCTCAAACTTCCTGAGTTTTCAGGGAGCCTATGCTGAATATATCTTTCTTGATATTATGTGGCCAGAATTCACCAAAGAACATCTTATGGATTGTTTGGCAGAATACAGCAAACGTCAACGGAGGTTTGGACAATAATTCAATACCATTTGCTATTTGATCTTTCTTATGTTCTTTTATCTGGTTTTGTTGTTGTTTCTTTACCTACCCACTGCAGATAGGATTTATCTACCAGAGTTGGCTTCCAACTGATGATGCAGGGGATCTTATAACTGTGGATCTTCTTAACTTCTCTCATCACTGCTGAAACTCTTTTTTCAGTGGTTTTAGCAAAGATAATGACTTCACTTGTTGTTTCTTTCTTCTGCTGCCACCAGTACATGCTTTTTGCACGGATCATAGTAGCACAAGCGATTAATCGTTGCTCGAGAAGCTGAGTAACAATGTGCTTTGCTTCATTCTTGTTTTTACAGGTAATATAAACAATACGCATGAGTTCATCCTTTTTCTCTTTGTAGACAAATTTAAAGAATGCATCTTAATAAATGTTTCTTAGCGAAAACTATATAAACACTTTACGCTCAGAGTTACCTATTTTGCCCATGATGGGTGATGCGATGAAAAAAGAGGATAAATTTCAGGATAAGTCACTATTGAACGAAATGGGATTACGGGCATTGCAGGAGAATCTTCTTGTACTGAAGAGTATGAAACCCTCATTGATCCAGCTTCGTACCTCTTGGTTTGTTCCGGTCTATACTACTCTTAAGGAAAATTTTGCTCACCCCTTACGAGAACATAAAGGAAAAGGGGTAAAGGAGGATATCAAACAGTTTAGCGAGGCATACAATGCTCTCTACCAGACTCATAATATTCATGAGCGTCTTGATATTCTGACTGATTCTCTTGTTCGCTTAAAGATTGCCAGTTTTCAGCAGGATTATGCAACCTGTTCTCGACTAACAAGACGGTTTACCCAGCAAAAAGATCTCAGGTTGGTTGATGTCATGGAACAACTTGAAACAATGAAGAAAAGCCTTGGATCACTTGAGCAGGGATGTTGGAAATTGGAGAACCATTTCCATAGTATTGCCCCTCTTGAAACAAAGCTTCACGTTGGAGAGGGTACGTACCAAAAACACCTCCATTCCTTGCGTCATTGCCATCAATCGTACCAAATCCACGCAAATGAGCTTGGAAAACAGTTTATCAAGCTTGGACGACAGCTCATGAGCACAAAACCATTTACTCAGCGATTGGCATGATTTTTTCTGCAGCGAATAACTCTCAAGAGCAACATCTGAGACAAGGGAAAAATATGGACAAAACTCCTGTTGAAGAATGTGTAGCATTAACAAAGAAATTGATGCATTATCAGACTACTGAAGAACAGCATGATGAGTTTACCCATTGCATTACCTTTCTTAAACAGTATTTTGCTGCAACTCCTCTTGTTGTCAAGGAATTTCACTCAAACAAAAAACCGTCCCTCTTTATAAGTTTCGATGGAAAAAAACACCAAAAACTTCTCTTGAATGGTCATCTTGATGTTGTTGCAGGAGATGATACCCAATTTCTCCCTACGGTTAGCAATGGAAAACTCTGGGGAAGAGGAAGTTCTGATATGAAGGCAGCGCTCGCTATTATGGTTGTTCTTCTTAAAACAATGGCACAGCAACAAAAACATCCGAAGGTAGGTTTAATGATTGTTTCCGACGAAGAGATTGGTGGTCATCACGGTACTGAGTATCTGCTAAACAAAGGATATGCAGGAGATTTTGTTATTACTGGAGAACCAACCAGTCTGGGGATAGAGACAAGGCATAAAGGCATTCTTCAAGTGAAAGTAACTGCCTGTGGAAGATCTTGCCATGCATGCCGTCCTTGGCTGGGTGAAAATGCGATTGAAAAACTCTTTTTTCAGTACTCTACTTTTTGCAAACGCGTAGGTACAACTGCACACCAAGCTAATGAATGGTTACCCTCGGTCAATGTAACAAACATTTTTGCACAAGGTCCAGTTAATGTAACTCCTGAAAAAGCAGAAATGATTCTTGATATCAGGACAACAGAAAACGTTACGAATAAGCAGATGATGCAACTCATGAAAGAGATTGGCTTCACGGTTGCAGTTCTTCAAGATAGCTCTTTGATGATCAATGATGAGCATGATCATCACATCACTTCTTTACAAAAAATAGCAACAAAAATCCTTGGCACAAAAGTAAGCTTGATAAGGAGTTCAGGAGGTTCTGATACGAGATATTTTACTACTCAAGGAATAGCTGGTGTTAATTTTGGTCCTGTTGGCAAGAACCATCATCAAAGCAACGAATATCTTGAGATCAAAAGCATTGCTCCTTACTACCATATTCTTGAACAATACATTCACAAGCATTGTTTCTCATAGAAAGGTATAGGTACAAATCCTTTATATTCGCAGCATACTTTTGTTTATCATTCTGCTTTACTATTTTTCCATAGAATCTCAAAGAATTTGTTATACGAATTCGCTGCAGCTTTTTCTTCAAGAAGAAAACCAAAGGGCTTTTCTGTGTAAATAATGATCCCAACACGATCACCGCAGATAACTGTTTCGGTAAGCTCTTCAAAATCCTTAGATGTGTATCTCACTTTACTGATGCCTTTTTTCATGAGTTCCTTACCCCACCATCGCAATGAATGATGAAACACGAGTTTCGCATGGATATGTTTTTTCATTCGTCTTTTATGGAATGATTCCCAAAAATAAGTACCGAGCATATCATCTGAAATTTGTGCACCTCCATAGGCTGTGTATTGTTTTGCATGAGTATCCAGCATTTGATAGAGTATTTCCTTTACTCCCTTAATCCCTTGATAGATTGTTGCCTGAGATTTTTTCTTTGCAAAGTGGTATTTTGTTTTGAGTTCAGGAAGAATTTTCTGCAAGCGCTCTTTTTTTTCTTCTAAAACGGTGAGCAACACCTCGGGTTTTACTGTTTGATAATATCGTCGTTTCCCTTCAAGAATATAGGTCATCAGTCCCTTTTCAATCATGCTGTGAAGGGTTCTGTGGACAACTGCATTTTGTAACCCTGATTTTTCGACAAGCGGACCGGCAGATGATAAACCGAGTTCTATAGATGTCAAAAAAACAGTGATTTCAGCCCCGGTTAATCCGATCTCTTTAAGGATTGAGGTATCCATAGTGGTATCCAATACCCTTGTCTATTTAAACATTCCTATTTGTGATCACAATTGTGGTTATAAATATTTTAATAGTTTCCTTTTGCTACTGCTTGGTTAAGATCTTACACAACATTCAAAATTTAAGTGAATGTAAGTGAGGTGTGAACTATGGTAATGGAAATAGAAAACGACGAAATAGAAGGTGCAAGATATGATGGAGGAGGAAATGCACCAAGTGGCGTGAGTACGGTCATATTACCTAAGTAACAAGATAGACAGAGGTTGATTACGATGATAAAACAAAAAGCAAAAAACATAATATGCAGTACAGGAATAGTAACATCGTTGATTGCAGGAACACCATATGGCACCAATGCAGGGTCAGCAGAGGTAATGAGTACTCCTCAGCATACCACCGTAGATCTTAAGACCAGTAGCGAGATTTTACCACATCTGGATCTCTTTGCTCGAAATAGAACAACCGTTGATTATCATAATCAAGTACGCTACTTCGGTTTAGCTGACCTTAGCTATGATCTTCCTGTTGGATCTCTTGTTGGATCTGCTCTTGTTTTAGAAACACAAGCTGCTCCAGGCATGGGCGTTGTTCCGCGGTTAGGGTTTGAATACTTTAAGAAACATGGAGACCTAACCGCTTATGTGTTAGGTACTGGTAGCCTTAAAGGAGAAACAAATGCTGAGATGCTTGTTAATGCAGGTTATCGTCCTTTTTTGAGGGGGGATGTACACTTAGTTCTGAATGCAGAGGGTATTTCCAATGTGGGAAGGCAACATAATTTCAGTCTGCAAAGACTGAGAGCTGGTTTAGGTAAAGATCCCTTTGAGTTAGGTGTTGCCCTTGACATGACTGAAACGAATAAGTTTGACTACAATCTCGGAGCCTTCCTCAGATTGAACATGCAGTAATTTAGTTTATCTCGGTTTTCCGCAACACTTTTATAGCCTGGTGTATTTTATTTTTTTCGATGCAGCTTACTGACCAGCTTACCAATAAAACCTTTCTTGCCAAAGGAAAACGTGGAGTTGTTTACACTGCTGAATTAGAGGATAGAAAAGTCTGTATTAAGCAGAAGAATCCACACAGTCATGCATACTTTCGTATTGAGTATGAAGGAAAAATGCTTCAAAAGGTAAATCAGTATGGCATTGGTCCTCGACTGATTGCTTCGTCGGAGCATGAACTTATCTACGAGTTTGTTGATGGTGTCGCAATCCTTGATTTCATTGCTTCTGCAACCAAGGCACAGATCGGTAATGTCTTGAAAGATATTTTTGATCAATGTTATCTTCTTGACCAGCATGGCTTAACCAAAGAAGAGATGCATCATCCAGTAAAACACATTCTTGTTACTCACGAAGGAAAGCCCATAATGATTGATTTTGAGCGTTGCAGGTACACTGAAAAGCCACAGAATGTTACCCAATTTTGCCAATTTTTACTGGGAAAAAAGCTTAGGAAAATGCTCTCTCAAAAAGGATTTCAGATCAATGATGAGCGTGTACTTAAACTTACCAAAAATTATAAATCTGAGCGAAATAAAGAAATATTTGTAGAAATCACAAAGGAGTTCATAACCTAAATCATTCGGGAACTATAATAGAGGATAATAGTATTTACTATGTTTTTTCCTCTATTATATACTAGAAAACCTAACAAATAACATACTCCCAAAATAAATCCAGCTAAAGCTGGGGGTTTCTCACGCAAACCATTTTACTTAAACTTTTCCCTCTTGATACAAGCAACCACCTTCAAAGTGAGGTGGTCGCAATGACTAAAAACAAATATCCGCACTTCAATCCTGAAGTGTACAAAATCGAGAGTAAAATAGCAACGGTGAGAACTTCTCATCATTGCAAATATCACAGAAATCAATGATTTCTGGGATGCCAAAAATCTCCGATTTTTGTGCACAATATCAATTATCATATTATTTGGATTCCAAAGTACAGGAAACCAATTTTGATAGGCAAAGTAAGAGAAGTCTTAAAAACAATTATTGACGGACAATGCCAAGAATTGAGCTTAAACAATCTTGCTCTGGAGATAATGCCAGACCATTTGCACTTGTTTGTAGGCACAAAACCGACAGTAACACCTTTCAAAATCATTCATAAGTTAAAGGGTAATACTTCAATTCAATTAAGGCGGGTATTTCCAGATTTGAAATACTTGGGATACAAGCAGATTTTGGAAAAGGATTTGATGCTCTCTGGGCAAGAGGTTGTTACTGCGGCTCTGCTGGACACGTTTCGCAAGAGCAAGTCAAGAGATATATTCAGGAGCAGATGGGCAAATCTGTTTTTGAGTTTGATATTTATGGATGCCCGCAAGAATTGAAAGGGCAGCTTAAAATAGGCGGCTTCACACAAGAGCATTAGCCACTTTGTAGTAACATCAAAAAAGAAAGATTTATATATCAAAGCATTTTTCTAGTCTTACATACTCTTATTGGAGGCTTAACAAAATGAATCCTAATCTGGAAATGAAGGTCAGTAAAACGCAAGCAGGATTATACACTGTTACTTATGGCTACAAAGAAGCGCCATTGGATGTCCAGGAAGCGGCTTTTGCAGTTCATGGCATGCATATGGTTTCCCCAGCAGAATTAGGTTTTCTTCGAGTACAAGGACCAAAAGATACATTTAACCCTTACAGCAGGACAAATGCTGATGTATTTTATGATGATAGAACCAATCAGGTTGTTATAGTCCCAGATGGAGCAATAAGCAACCTCGTCGGCATACCTAATTTAGTTGAAGCACATAAGCAAGGCAGAGAATGTGTTCTTCCTAATAATCAAAGAGATTCGGTTTATGGTATTGTTGATGAAATGCTAGGAAAAGGCACTGCATTTACTGCTAATCATGGACAAACAGACATACTCGTTTCTGAATTTGGTCAGTTTGAATTAACATCTAGATTGTTTTCTGATGAAAGTTTGAGAATCAAAGCTCAGGATTATGGCGATTGGCTAAAAGAACAAGGAAGAGGCTCCCAATCAATGGTTTTTGGCAATAAGGATTATGCTAAATTTCAAGGAGGTCCGTATGTAAATAGGTTGCGTGTCTTTGGCCCTGACTTCGGCGTCAATGTCGATGGCGACGTCAGGTTCCTCGACTGCAACGACGGTGGCGCTTTCGGGGTGCGTTTTGAAAAAACCGCCGGAGGCGGCGCAAAAAAGTAGAAAGAATTAAATATAATCCTTCTTATTTTATTTTTGCCTCGACAGCCATGAACAATGGTTTAAAGGCCACACGCCATTTTACTAAGGCTGTCCATTGGAAGCTATGAAATTCAGCAGGGACACATAATCCTAGGGTTATACGGCTGAACCTGCGGTGAGAGATAAGTAAAATGGCTAGCGCTTGGGTTGCGTGTCTATGGCCCTGACAACGGCTTCAATGTCAATGGCAACAACAGGAACCTCGACAACAACAATGGCGCTTTCGGAATGACCTTTTGTCGAGGATTTTCATTATGGATTTATATGGCGCATTATGCTCTTACGATAATCTTTTTCTCGCTTACAAAAAAGCAAGAAAGCGCAAGACGACAAAACCTTATATTATTGAGTTTGAGAAGAATCTCAAAGAAAATCTGCTTTTGCTTCGCTCAGAGCTTCTCCTGCTTTTTGCACAAACACGAGAAGGAGGCGACGGGCTTCATCCCACAGATATCCTAAGAAATTGCAAAGCAATTTCTGGGACACCAAAAATTTCAAAGAAATTTTTTAGTGAATCAGTGGGTATTCGCCCTACAATTTTATAATATTAAAAATTTAGGTTTTCTATTATAGCATTCTATAAATGTGTTACCTTGTTTTTGTGCTCATTTTCCAAAGTGTTTCAAAGTAGATCTTAAAACTCTTGGTAACTTCTTCACTTTCTAAGAGGAATCCCTGTGGATTCTTGGTTAAAAAGAAAATGAATGTTTTATTGCGGTAGAACACAACTGTCATTTTTGGGACTAAATATTCAGGCAGAAATCGGACATCAGCATAGACAAACGTTGGTGGTTCCAAGTTATCTCTTGTTCCGAAATTTGCGAGCATCTTTACCTTGATCTTCTTTTTTATCCGTTGGGTGTGATAATTATGAAAAAACGCACGCACACCTGGCATTTCTTCTCCATACTGGGCACCAAGAACAAAGTAGTGATCACTAGCCTTGAGTTCAGAAAGAATCTGACGATAAAAATTACTTATTGCTTTGAATCCTTCATAGAGCGTTGCTTTTGTTCTCTTATCTGCTAGTTGTTGTTCTATTTCCAGTTGGGGAATGATCTGCTTCACGAGCTCTTTCTTTCTTTGTAGTTCCTTTTCTCGTTCTTCTATATAATCCAAAATCCTTTTTGGCTCAACACCGGTAAAATATTTTATCTTGCCTTTCGTCATATACCCAGCCAGACCCTTTTTCATAAGCCTATCCAGAATTTTATAGACCTTGGAGGATGATACCTGTGCTTCTTTTGCTAGTGGTCCTGTTTTTGTCTCTCCTAGGTGGAGGAGTGCAAGGTATACCTTTGTTTCTCCAGTGGTAAGACCAATTTCTTGGAGTAATTTTTGATCCATACATGTCCATTATGGGCGCTTTGTTATAAATCTTTCTATTTACGACCCCCTAAGGGGACAATAATATTTATATCAAAAGAGTCCCAACTAGGTAGTAACAATTGAGGGGGTCATATCATGAGAAACATGCTTACTCAAGCACAAGAAGAACAAGTCAGGAAACAAATCACAGCGTATGAACAACAGCATCAGACTGAAACCATCGTTCTCCCTTTGAGGGGTGGTACGTTACTATTAGATGTCGATCCCTATGTTGCCAATCCTATGATTATGAATTCTGGAATGCAGATGGTCAATTATCTCTGCGATTTTCTTGATCTTGTGAGAGATAAAAGAGTCACTGATATGGGAACAGGTTCGGGAATTGTGGGTATAGCCGCTGCTTTACTTGGTGCACGAAAAGTGTACATGCCTGATATTGATGAACGTGCAGTCAACAATGCACGGCGAAATGTGAGATCTAATAGTTTAGATCATATCTGTGATGTTTTTCAAAGTGATCTGTTTCAACATTATGGTGAACGACCTCTATCAGAGGTTCATATCTTCAATCATCCTTTCTTTGCAGCAGATCCTGTTGCGGGGAAGGATTGGACAAGAATGATGTTGGGTGGAACAGAGTTACTTGGACAATACTTTACCCAAGTATCTACATATGCTACTCATGATGCACATTACCTTCTTCCATGGCTAACTCTTGCAGAAAATGAAGATGTACGAGATAACGATCCAGGAAAAAGAGCAATTGAACATGGTTACGAGATTATCCGGGTTGTTGAACAGACACCTGTATCTCAAGGTATACAGCAGGCACTATTCAAGATATATGAATTGCGGAGGCAAAGATGTTAATTCTCGGCGTCAATGCAGTCTATCATGAATCAGCTGCATGTTTGATCAACAATGGAAAAATAATTGCAGCTATAGAAGAAGAACGGCTTAATAGAATCAAACACGGAAAAAAAGCACGCATAGATAATCCTGACCAATTACCTGAGCAGGCTATTCGGTATTGTCTCGAAGAAGCAAGTAAACACGAAAAGAGAAAAATAAGTCTTGGAGATATAGATTCTATTGGGTTTTCTTTTAATCCTCAAAAGAGACTTGACTTTCATCTTCATCATGTACATCCTTACACCATTACTAATGATTTTGGAGAAGCAAAAGCAGAGGAACTTTTCTGTGAAAAGGCAATGAGTGTTGAAATGAAGCTACGCAAGCAGGGGTTTAGAGGAGAATTTTTTTTTCTTGATCATCACGATTGTCACGCAGCAAGCACTTTTTTTGTTTCTCCCTTTGGCACTGCTGCCATTATGGTCATTGATGGAATTGGTGAATACGAATCAACAACACTCTATCATGGCAGAAATAACAGTATGAAGAAGATCCTGTCAATAGATTACCCTCATTCTTTAGGATTCCTCTGGGAGAAGTTTTCAACGTTTTTAGGATTCAGTGAGTATGACGCATGTAAAGTAATGGGGCTTGCAGCGTATGGTGACGCTTCAATTTATCGAAATCAGTTTGCTGAAATTGTAACTGTTGATAACCATGGCGTTTTTACGGTTGATGATGCAATCATGAAATTCAGAATAGAGGATTATACTGAAATAATAAACCTTTTCGGCTTACCAAAAAGAAATAAACCAATCAGACAAGTTACTGAAAAAACCAAGAGATATGCAGATCTTGCAGCTGCATTGCAGGAGGTTACTGAAACAATAATGATCAGATTAGCAAAATATCTTAAAGAAGAAACAAAAGAAAAATATCTCTGTCTTGCTGGTGGCGTTGCTTTAAATTGTGCAGCAAATGGAAAACTCGTTGAGCAAAATCTTTTTGATGATATTTTTATTCAGCCAGCTGCCCATGATGCAGGAACTGCAATCGGAGCGGCATACGTTATTTGGAACATTATACTCGGTAAATCACGACGGTATGTCCAAGAAAGTCCGTATCTTGGCATTACGCATTCATCTGATGAAATAAAAACTTTCTTGGATAAAAAAGGATTAACCTACACCTCCTCCTCAGAACCAGAAAAAGCTGCTGCTTTGCTTATTGCTCAAGGTAACATTATTGCTTGGCATCAAGGGAGGATGGAAGTAGGCCCTCGAGCTTTGGGAAATAGGAGCATTCTTGCAGATCCACGACAGAAAAAAGTCAGAAACATTCTGAATCACAAAGTAAAATTTAGAGAACCCTTTCGGCCATTTTGTCCTTCGATTTTGGCAGAAGATGTAAAAGATTGGTTTGAGGGAAACCTAACAAATGCTTCTCAATACATGGTAGTAGCACATCATGTCAATGAAGAAAAGAGAAAAATAATTCCAGCAGTAGTTCATGAAGATGGCACGAGTAGGATACAGATTGTTTCTGCAACAATAAATCCGAGATTTCATAAGCTGCTTGTTGCATTTAAAAAAATAACGGGGGTTCCTTTAGTATTGAACACCTCATTTAATGTTCAAGAACCCATTATCTCCGGGCCTGAAGAGGCTGTAGCAACATTTCTCAAGAGTGATATTGACTTTTTGATTATAGGAGATTACCTTGTACCACGAAAAGAAAATCTCGTACCCGAGTTTCGTAAAGATATTTCATTGCAGCAATATTTTGAGGGGTTACGATAATATGCAATCAAAAAAATCAGGCAACATAAACCTCAAAGAAGAAAAAGAACTTACTTTGTATAGTATCGACGGAGAGGTAATTCCCATAACAACGTTTCTCAAAAATCATCTTGATTTACTCACCGATGTTGAGCGAGCATTTGTTGAAACTGTTGAAAAACAGCTGTTTTATTTTGAGGAAGAAACGTTTTTGATAGACCTTCCCTTAGCGAGAACAAAAAAATATTTCAATGGGAAAAAAACCGTATCTGCATTACGTGGAGGAATACGATCTGCCTATGTGAAAGGCACTTTCCTCAAACTAAAAGGATGCAGACCTGAAGGCATAACCTTTCCTCATTGGCGGGTTGACAACAACTTTAATCTTGTTATTGAGCAAATTCCTTTTGGTGTGTTATCAAAAAGAGCAGTAATCGGGGAGATACTTGGATTTCTTTTCATGAGACAATTGGGTATTAATCCTTCTTCTAAGCCAGTGTCTGTATTTCACTATAAACCCACAGGAAAAGATCTTGGCTATGCATTAGTCCAGAAATTAGTGAATGCTACAGGGGATAATAGCAGGAACGATACAAGAATAGAAAGTTTTGTTGATTATTCAGGTTATACTGTTCATGATCTTGTTAGGCTTACAAGAAAAGGCTTGGAGGGAAGAGAAACGGATTTAATCAGCATGGATAAAGATCTCTATATACATACAAAAGTAACATTACTCATGGTGTTCAACTTTCATGGTGGATTTAGGGGGATATTAAATAGCAATATTGGCAATGATGTTGTACAGAATGAAAAACTCTCCTCACTCGGTGATTTTGATACCTTTACCTTACGAAAGATTCCTGAAACTCATGAGGAAATACGACACTTTACCATCGATGCGTTTCTTGAACTCATAAAGACAAGTCTTCCTTTTGTGGATTATATTGATGGAAAAGGAAAAAGCAAAGCTGAAATGCATACGATGTTAGCAGCATATTATCGAAAAAATAGTTCTCTGTATGGAGCATACCGTAAGGCATTCATGCATGAAATTAAGAAGAAAGATTGGGATGAGGCATTTGTTGACCGATGTATTGAGGAAGCATTTCAAACGTCATTATCATTTGAACTTTTGCAAGAATTGATTCCGAACAGTTATACATTCAAATCTTACCACTATGACTCACTGTATGTTCCCCATAACTGAGGTATGAACATGTACCAAATAATCAAGGTTGCAAATCATCTCGGTGCTCCACATAAGGGCACGGATCAAGGACCTGATACTATTATAACATCACTGGGATTGAAGAATGTCATTGAAATAGACATTCCAAAAGAAAATAAGAGACATCGCTTGGGAAAATATGAAAAAGCTAAGCATCTCCCAGAAATAAAACAGATCAATGATGCACTACTGAAGGTAATCAAAAAGGTCGTTACACAGGGAGATGTGCCTATTATTCTTCAAGGAGATGATTCTTCCGTAATTGGTGTTGGCTATGGGATCTATCAATCGCTCCAAGAAATGCAAAAAGTGTACGAGCCATTTGGGGTTATTTACTGTGATGCACACGGAGATCTGAACACTCCGGAAACAACCATAAGCGGCTATCTCTATGGGCAGGGACTAACCCATCTTCTCGGAAGAGGGCATCCTGAACTGTTGGCGTTGAATAAACATCTACCTGCAGTTGATCCTCGGCACCTTATTATGATTGGGCAGCGAAATCTTGATCCTGGTGAAATGGCATTGATTAAAGAGAAAAAGATAGCTGTCTTTACTCCCCAAAAGATTCATGATTCTCTTTCATTCATAGTACGGCAGATAACCCATATGTTCAAAAAGCAAAAAATAACAACCGTCTATATTCACTTTGATCAGGATGTTGTTGATCCTTTGTTGAGTGGTGCTTCTCTCTGCCGAGAGTCAGGCGGCATTACCGATGCAGAGTTTTATTCCTTTATAGAACATATCCAACAGCATTTTGATATCATTACATTGAGCATAGGAAACTATCTTCCTTCTCTTGATGCACAGGGAAAGACTTTAAGGATTATCACAAAAGTATTACAGCTAATCATGTGTTCTCACAAAATAAGATAAATTATTATATCTTTCTTTATCTATCCTCTACGCTCGATGAGAAAGACTAATCGTAAAAAGAGTGCTGTTAAAACAAAAGCCCTTCGTGTGCCAACAGGACATCCTTCGCAGAAAGGGATGCGCTCGATAATTATTGGAATCTTTGTTAATGGAATTCTGGCAATCATCAAAGGAGTAGCAGGGTTCTTGGGTAATTCATATGCCTTGATTGCTGATGCTATCGAATCATCGTTAGATGTTTTGACGTCGTTTATTGTCTGGAATGGCCTTAAAATAGCGTCAAAGCCTCCTGATGAGGATCATCCGTATGGTCATGGAAAAGCAGAACCATTGACAGCAACCATTGTTGCTCTTGTGTTGGTGGGAGCTGCAATTATAATCGCTATCCAAAGCATCAAAGAAATAATCACGCCGCACCATGCTCCAGCTCCCTTTACTCTTCTGGTATTAGCTGTTGTTGTTATCACCAAAGAAGCGTTATTTCGTTTTGTTCAGCATGTTGGGAATACCGTAAATAGCATTGCAGTTAAGACCGATGCATGGCACCATCGAAGTGATGCTCTTACTTCTGCTGCTGCATTTGTGGGAATTTCGGTTGCGTTGATAGGCGGGAAGGGTTATGAAAGTGCCGATGATTGGGCTGCATTGTTGGCTTCATTTATTATTGTCTACAATGCATGGAAACTTCTGACGCCAGCGATTGGCGAATTAATGGACGCCTCTCCTTCTTCTGAAATAAATCACGAGGTACGAAGAGTCGCAAAATCTGTATTGGGTGTTGTTGCTATAGAAAAATGTTTTGTCCGTAAAATTGGTTTTGATTATTACGTTGATCTGCATGTGATTGTTGATGGGAGGATATCAGTCTCAAAAGGCCATGCAATCTCACACAGAGTTAAAGATACTCTTCGCCATGCAAATGAAAGAATTGCCAACGTGCTTATTCATATTGAACCAAACAGAAAGAGTTGGTACGGAAAACCATGAATCCACTTTGGAAGGAAATAGGATCTGGACAAGAGGCATATGCCCTCAGAGGAAATCTCACTGAAGTAGAGGGTATTGGTGGGATTGTTACCTATGCACCTCCTGTCGATGTCGTTAAAAGAGTAAACTCACTTTGAAAGAGAAATGAAAAACAGAGAATCTGAGCTGGCTCCTGTCCTCGGAGAGAACTATCGGCTTGCGTTATTAGCTGCACAATATTATCACGGTCATGGAGATATTTCCCCAAGAGATTTGAAAGAATTAGAAAGGTTAGTCGTTAAATTTAGGCAGGGGAGTGAATAAAGTTTATATGGACACGATGTTTTCCTCGGCCATGAATCACATGAAATTTACCACCCTTCAAACAGTACTTCCTCCTGCATTATACTGCATTTTGGAAAAAGAGGTTCAAGAGCTGAGACCTGCACAGGCCAAAGCAATTGATGCAGGGTTACTCAATGGAAAAAACCTTCTGGTGTGCACGCCAACAGCAAGTGGAAAGACGCTTATTGCAGAACTTGCCATGATGACGACATTACTCCAGCATAAGGGAAAAGTACTTTATTTAGTTCCCTTGAAAGCGCTGGCAAGCGAGAAGTACAAACAGTTTCAGGCACGATATCAAGCATTAGTAAGAATTGCACTTTCCATTGCAGATCTTGATGCGCGTGACGGTTATCTCCACACCTATGATTTGATTGTATCAGTTCCAGAAAAAATTGATTCGCTCTTGCGTCATCATACCCCTTGGATTACTGAGATTAAGGTCATTGTTATTGATGAGATCCATCTGTTAAATGATCCGAGTAGAGGACCAACCTTAGAGCTGTTAATAACCCTCTTGAAACAACTTATTCCCAAGGCACAGATTATCGGATTATCTGCGACCATAGGGAATCCTCAAGAATTAGCCACCTGGTTAGAAGCCAAACTTGTGGAAGATACCTGGCGACCAGTACCATTAAAGAAAGGCATCTACAACCAGAATAAAATTACCTTTTATCCATCGTAAGTTTGCTTAGCGTTTTTTTATTTCTGCGTATGCCTGTCCGAATAAGGTCATGGTGATAATACCACTTACTGTACTGATAAAAGCAGTAACAACAAAGGGCAAAACCATGGTTATCATCAGTGCGAAATTGAGCAACCCATTGATGACTCCTAACACAAGGGTGATGAATGCTGCCATGAACCATGCGCTAGCATAGGTTCCGGTAAATGCTTCTTTAAAGACTTCGGGAATAGCAAAAGCACTTTTCCAATTTCCGTATGCAACGAAACGAAGAATAGCAGCAGGTATTATATAGAACGTGAGCAGCAAGAGAAGGATAAGGAAGACAAGAGCAAAACCAATTGTTCCCAGTACCTGCGCAACCATGGGCATTGCCTCCTGTGCTGGAGAAACCATCATACTACCTATTTTTAGAAGGGTAGATCCAAGCAGGATAATCGCAACAACAACTAAGGGTAGCATGTAGATTATCCATATCAAGAAGACAAGAATACCCTTAACAGCTAAATCACCCCAATCTTTCCATTCAGGGAGTGGCTTTTTCTTTTTCATGGCTGTTTGTGCACAATAGAAGAGGTATCCTGAAACAAAGATGCTCGTAATGATATTGACAAGAGGAATCACCGAAAGAAGGACACCAATACCCAGTTTTTTTGCATCAGAAAATGGTCGGTGAATGGCATGCTCTACATCCATAGTATCATCTCCGTAAGGTTTGACTCTATTTTTGATTAATAATTGTATAAAGATTCTAACACAATTACCTCCTTCATGGAAGAGAACTATAAAAAGGTTTTGGTCACTTTCAGGAAAAAAGAAAGATAAAAAAAAAGAAGAGACTATGTACACGAACAAAGAGGATGAACGGTTGGGTGCTGCATGCTGAAGCGGTCGTTACCTTCCGCTGTACACACCAGCTCCATTAAGCCCATGTTTTATGGGAGTTCTACGGTGTCTCTTTTTGAGGGGTGCTTCAAGCTTAGATGCTTTCAGCTTTTATCACGTAGCGCGTAGCTGCCCGGCTTACCTTGCCAGATAACCGGTCGACCAGAGGCGCCGAACCTTCGTTCCTCTCGTACTAGAAGATCCTTCCTCGCAGACACCATGCATCTCCAGTAGATATCAAACAAACTGTCTCACAACGTTCTGAACCCAGCTCACGATCCCTTTTAATGGGTGAACACCCCCACCCTTGGCTGCTTCTGCACAGCCAGGATAGGAAGAGCCGACATCGATGTAGCAAACCGCGCCGTCGATATGAGCTCTCGGGCGCGACAACTCTGTTATCCCCGGAGTAACTTTTCTGTCATTCCTAACCCCCATCAAGGAGGCATAGGAGTTCGCTAGGCCACACTTTCGTGTTTGGATTTCGGACTTTTGGAAATCCAATCAGGCTGGCTTTTGCCCTTGCACTCTACAGCGGATTTCTGACCCGCTTGAGCCAACCTTTGGGCGCCGTTGATATCGTTTCAACGGCGTGCCACCCCAGCCAAACTGTCCACCTACTGGTGTCCTTGGATTGCTCCAAGTTAGCAACGTAGGACCTGAAGGATGGTGTTTCATCGACGTCTACACGCAATCTAGCGATTACGCTTTAGCGACTCCCATCTACGCTGCACAACAGAACCCACGTCGCAGCAACAGGCTACAGTAAAGTTTCACGGGGTCTTCGCTTCCCACTGGAGAACTCTGGCCTTTGCACCAGAAAAGAGTGTTCGGAGGGGCCTCATTGGGGACAGTGGAGATCTCGTTACGTCATTCATGCAGGCCGTCATTCAAACGGCAAGGCATTTCGCTCGATCTTCTGTTACTTTCACGTTAACGTTACGGACCATTTTGCAATGGCGGGTACTGATTTCCCAGTACCTCCATACATCACTGTACGGTTCGGACTGTCTCTTGACTTTTGTCTCTGGCATACAGTCTCTGAGGATACTTCTCTTTGAGAAGTCTTTCCTGCTGATTGTCTCTTCGCAATGATTTTTAGGGTTCGCCATTATGTTGCCACAATGGTAGCCTACATTGCTTCTTTGAGATGTTCCAGCATATAGCCAGATTATTATCCCGCGTTGATTTGACTCTGTTTAACAGCAGGTCTTAAGGCAGCGAATCCACCTTAAGAGAGTTATAGTTACCCCCGCCGTTTACCAGCTCTTAGCTCCCTTGGAAAGGAGTTTCAAGTACTGGCACTGGGCAGACGTCACCTCCTGTACGCACCCTTTCGAGCTAGCAGAAGGCTACGTTTTTGTTAAACAGTCGGACCTCCTTAGATATTGCACCCTGCAATTGCAGACATACATCTACAAATGCAGGGACCCCTTATGCCGAAGGCACGGGGCTAATTTGCCGAATTCCCTCAACGAGGTTAACCCCTTCACGCTTTAGGCTTCTCACCTAGGGGCACCTGTGCTGGTTCTTGGTATGGTTTTCTCAGATTTTTTCCTCTGCCCTTTTCATGGACTCCAGGTATTGACCAAATACTTCATAAGAAGTACCCATCTTGGGTTTAGTCAACTTCTCATCGTTATGATACTCCGTAGACTTGACCCAATTAGCATAACTGACTTATTGTGTTGGTCTAACCCAAAGTGTCGGTCAGAGGACTTGTGTTGCCACGCATACTGAGAAAGTACAGGAATATTAACCTGTTTCCCTTTCCCGTTGGAATGGTAATGCAACAGTTAGGATCAACTTACCCTTGACTGAACTGCATTGTCAAGGAACCCTTGCCCCTTCAGCGGTAGTGATTCTCACACTACTATGTTCCTACTCTCGCCAGGATTTTCATTTCTATGAGGTCCACATCCCTTCTCAGAGACGCTTCTGCCCTCACAGAACGCCTACCTACCACACTCATTGCTGAGGTCTATGGTATCGGTAACTGATTTAGTCCCGTCCATTTTCAAGGCCCGTAACCTTGACGAGTAAGCTGTTACGCACTTATTATAGGATGGCTGCTTCTAAGCCAACCTCCTCGCTGTCTGAGGCTACGGACACTTTTCACCCTTTAACACTTAATCAGTATTTTGGGACCTTAACCATAGTAAGCGTTGTTCCGCTATCGGAACCCAAGTTTACCCCGGGCCCCCGTCGCTTGGAATCTATGATATGAGAACATTCGGAGTTGGACGAAGAACCGACCCCTTTCGGAGCCTTAATTCCTAATCCGTATCTCTACCTTCCCCATGATCTCCTCCAATGCTTGACTACAGCCAACTTCGGTAGGAACCAGCTATCACTGGGCTCGATTGGCTTTTCACCCCTAACCCCAAGTTAGAAGAACACTTGCACGTAGAACCTCTGCAGGCCTCCACAAGGTTTTACCCTCGCTTCACCTTACTAAGGGTTAGATCGCCCAGTTTCGGGTCGTAAGCCAGTGACTTCAGCGCACTTTCATACGCCGCCCCTCATTACTTGCGGGCTTTTGGTTTCCCTTTGGGTGCTTCATTTCATGAATTACCCTTGCCACTGACTTACACTCCCTGGCACGTTATTCAAAACGCACGGCAGAATCCCGAAAGACCCTGCCTTACTATTGCTACGAGATTTCAGATTCTTTTCGCTCCCTGTTAAGGGTTCTTTTCAACTTTCCCTCGCGGTACGTATTTCGCTATCGGACTCTAGGAATATTTAAGGTTGGGAGTTGATGCCTCCCGTATTCACGCATAATATCCGATATGCGCTACTCAGGATACCATCAAAATCCTTCACCAAATTCCTACGGGGCTATCACCCTCTATGGCTGATTGTTTCAAATCAATTTAGGATTCAATGAGTCGGATAAAAGATGGTCCTTGCACACCACATCTCTCTTATCTTTCAATAAGAGATTCAGTTTGCCTTACGCTGTGTTCGGTCGCTCTTACTAACAGCATCTCAATTGATTTCTTTTCCTGCAGGTACTAAGACGTTTCAATCCCCTGCGTTCCCTATCCTTTCGGATCTAATGAGAAGTCTCATTCGGACATTAGTGGTTCAAAGTGTACATGCCACTCGCCACTACATATCGTCGCTTGTCACGTCCTTCTTCGGTTCTAGAGCCGAGTCATCCACCTCGTAGCGTCTTTCTCCTCGTTCGTGTACATAGTCTCATTACAACGATAAGGAATATCGTTATTCAGACATAGATATCCAATAGTCTATTGGATACCCTCAGGAATGATTATGAAGTGAAAATGGACCCGTCGGGACCTTCACCTTTTGATTACTTTTCGCATAATCAAAAATGATTTGAACCCGAGGCCCCCGCCTCTCTCGAGACAAAGCAAAGCTCATGTCCATGCAAGGGCGATGCTCTCCCAGGCTGAGCTACGGGCCCACAATGATCATAAAAATATTCTTGGTAAGTGCTTTACGTCCAATCAAAGGAAAAAAAAAGGAGGTGATCCAGCCGCAGGTTCCCCTACGGCTACCTTGTGACGACTTAACCCTCCTCACTGAGCTTAGGTTCGCAGTAATCAAGAAGATTAACGCTCACCTAGACCCTGCTCGGATGGTTTGACGGGCGGTGTGTGCAAGGAGCAGGGACACATTCACCATGGTATGATGAACCATGATTACTAGGGATTCCATCGTCATGAGGGTGAGTTACAACCCTCAATCCGGACTAAGATTGGGTTTCGAGGATTAGCTTCTCCTTTCGGAGTCGCATCCCATTGTCCCAACCATTGTTGCGCGCGTGTAGCCCAGAGGATTCGGAGCATACAGACCTACCGTTGCCTGCACCTTCCTCCTTGTTTCCAAGGCAGTTCCCACAATGTGCTCAGTCCCAAAATTTGGCTGGTAGCAATTGTAGATACAGGTCTCGCTCGTTGCCTGACTTAACAGGACACCTCACGGCACGAGCTGACGACGGCCATGCACTACCTCTCGGCTCGTCAAGTAAGGCCTTCAACCTGACTTTCATCCTGCCGTCGCCCCTGGTGAGATTCTCCGCGTTGAATTGGATTAAACCGCACGCCGCACCCCTTGTAGTGCTCCCCCGCCAATTCCTTTAAGTTTCAGTCTTGCGACCGTACTTCCCAGGCGGCGAGCTTAGCACCTTCGCTTCGACACTGCACATTCCCGAAGAATGTGCAACACCTAGCTCGCAGCGTTTACAGCTGGGACTACTCGGGTATCTAATCCGGTTCGCTCCCCCAGCTTTCGTCCCTCACCGTCGAAACCGTTCTAGTCAGACGCCTTCGCCACTGGTAGTCTTTCTTGGATTATAGCATTTTACCGCTCCCCAAGAAATACTTCTGACCCATCACCGGTTCCAAGTCTTGTAGTTTCTCCTGCGCGCCATTACGTTAAGCGTAACGATTTCACAGAAGATTTGCAGGACCGGCTACAGACGCTTTAGGCCCAATAAATGCGATTCCCACTTGTGGCGCTGGTGTTACCGCGGCGGCTGGCACCAGTCTTGCCCACCACTTATTCTGCAAGGTGTCTACCCTTACAAAAAGCCTATACAGTGTATAAGCACTTGGGATTCCCCTATCACACTTTCGTGCATTGTAGAGTTTTCGCGCCTGCTGCACCCCGTAGGGCTAGGGCCCGTATCTCAGTGCCCTTCTCGGGGCTACCTCTCTCAAGGCCCCTACTGATCAAAGGCTTGGTGGGCCATTACCCCGCCAACTACCTAATCAGCCGCCGTCCCATCCTTGGGCATTACTTTTCAGAGAAATATCCTTCCAGACCAAATCTCCTATTCGGTATTATCCTCAGTTTCCCGAGGTTATGCCGAACCTAAGGGTAGGTTAACGACGTGTTACTGAGCATTCTGCCTGGAACCACGAGGATTCCAGACTTGCATGGCTTAGTCGAATCCCAATAGCAGCAATCTCCCGCAGGATCAACGGGAATTATAAAGTGGTCGCTTTACGTAAGAAACTTAACTTTTAACTTGGCATTCGAGCACTTACCAAAAATATCTTTCATACTCAATTGCATAATTGAGCATACATATGAAAATGACATCTTGATAAAAACCAAGAGAATCGTTGGAGATGATTTGTGTACACAGTACACAACAAAAGGATTGTGTAAAACTAACTTATATTTAAAGCTTGTGTTATACGACAAATGCCTTTTTTGATGATTATGAAAACTCCTTTTGAGGATTTTTACGTTTTCCTTTCAGGACTCGGAACAATGTTCCAGAGGAATTCAAAATATTCTCGGTACCTTCTGGTGATTTCTGCATTGTCAATGACAATTGCGCTAAAACAATTTCTTACAAAGAGGAATTGGGAAGTAATGTCCCCGAAAACAAATATTTCATTGGGGTTCTTGGCATCGGGGGGAAGGACTTTAAACTCCGTGTAGTTAACGGGGATGATATCCTCTTCAGCCGACATGAGATACCTGCTTTTTATTTTATATTTTCCACGGTCAGTGTACCACCGCACATGGTAAGGGCCAGCAAGCTCTCGACATTTTTGTTGCTGCACGGAGATGCCTAATATCTCTTTCCCTGTCTTCAATGATTCTTTTACTGATCGTGCGAGAATAGTCTTAAGACCTTCTCTGCCCTCGTAAACCTCGATAATAGGTTCTGTTGATTTCTCTCGAAGGGGATGTAGCTGAGGCATGATGGTATTTATTTCCCCCTTTACCTCTTCAAGATTTTTTTGTTGAGTGTCTATGTAATCAATGACCTTGTCTAACGGAGCTGCACGGAAATATTGTTTACCACTGCGAATAACTGAGGAAGCAGTTCCTTTCTTGAGGAGTGTGTGCAGGATGTCATAAACATTTGTTCGAATAATGCCTGTCTTTTTTGACAGCTCACTCGCCATGAGCTCGCCTTCAGTAAGCAGGGCAAGATAGATTTTTACTTCCCGTAACGACAAACCCGCTCTCATCAATATTGTTTCACACTCGTACATACTTTTGATAAGGGCTCATTCTATTTAAATCTTTCGTACTTTAAAAGTACAACAAAAATATTTATGGGATAATGTAGCTCTTCTTTAGTGATTACAATGGATTATCACACCCACAACTCGCATTACAACCCTGTAGTCTATGACCTTAAACCTTTATTTAGAGCTGCTGGTATTATTCCTCCAGAACCTGGATGTGTAACATTATATGATCGTATGGAGATTCCAGAGGAAAATCCTTATGATGAGTGGATTACCCTCGGACTCGCAACCTTACGAAAACTCGGTGAGCAAGAATTTTCTCCACAGCGAGTTGCCGATGTAGGAACAGGTAATGGTATCCTTGCTCTCGGAATGGCATATCTGTTTAAGCCAACAACTATTTATCTGACTGATATTATTGAAGAGGTTTTAGAGCCAAGCAGACAAAATATTATGATGAATAGCATCCCTCTTCTTGATCAAGGTTATGTACCCGATCTTGTCCTTTCCATGGGAAGAGATGCTGAGCCACTTCCAGATTATGGCCTTGATCTGGTGACGTTTAGCCCACCACCGTTGATGGTTGATGATGCCCATGCTCTTGAACATGGTCTTGCTCGGACTACCTTAATTGAACGTGACTATTATGCACGATATGCACAAGGAGAGGATGATCCCCTCCTGAAATGGTCAGTGCTTCCGTGGTATTGTTTTCTAACAGCGGTGAAACAGAAGTTAACAGCTCATGGAAAAATTGTTGGCCTTTATTCAGGCCGCATTCCTTTTCCGGTTATTGCTGAAGCACATGCACGAGCAAACTTGGCGCTTGACGTTGCCTATTCCATTGTTAAGAAACAACAGGATCCTCTTTATTTACAGCACTACGCCCAGTATGAAGCAACATTTCTTCACGGAGATACTTTTGATTTTTATCATTATCAGAAAGCTCACTCATTAATGGAAGCACAGCAGTTACCAATGCCGGGGATTTCAACAAAAACAGATGCGGAATTAAAAGAAATACTTAGACCAGCACGAATTTCTGCTCGAGAAGCGTATGCACAAGCCCAACAAGGAAAGCCTGTCGCGCATATAGGTCATGCTTTGGTTAGCAGTAGATAAACGTCAGAGTTTATGCATACCACGCCGATGGCGGCTGACGGATTTGCTTGACGAGCAAATCCTACGAAGCACCCCGAAGGGGACCCGCTTCGTCAGCGCCACAACTGGTTACGCTCAGTTGACACGGAAGGAAGCGCATGAAGTGTTTCGACGCGGCTATCCTACCAGCAGGCAGGCCGCGATGTGCAACTCATATTGCACCCATTTGATCAAACTTTGGTAACGTTTGGTGGCGTGCGGCGAGCCGAGGCTCCTACGGAGTGGCTCGTAGGCTGCAGAGCAGCCGTCGCACCGCCTATAACGGCGTTGTAACAGTAGAATTATTTATCTTAACAATCTTACCAGAACTATTACCAGAACTAAAAAAGCCTTTCGAGTTCTTCTTAATCTAACTACTGCGCAATCTTCTGTACTGCTTTGAGGCTTACTAAAGCTTTCAATAAAAAAGAGCACTTTGAAGAATTATTTCACCTAAATAATAAGTTTTTACGGTCCATAAATAAAAATAAAGCATTTTAAACCTTTTTAAAGTTTAATCTCCTTTAATAAAGCTTCTTTTCCTATTTAAAACAAGTTTGTTTATAAACAATACCTGCTTTCATCCTTATATCCTAGTTCATTGGGAAAAACCCAGTTAGCAAGGAGATGAATGTTAAATAAATAGATAGAGAACATAAAACACAACGAGGTGTGAAGCATGAAACAATTGATTGCACTGGTGCTGATGGCCGTGCTTATGGTAAGTATGGTGCCAGGCGCCGTAGCAAATCTTGCTGGTTTAGACCAGCATGCAAAAAACCAGTACCAAACCTATAAAGAGAGGTATCATCAGAGCGTGGAGGAATATGAAGACGCACGAGCTGATTATATGAAAGCAAAGGAACTATTGGGCAAAGCAAAAAACAAGGAAAATCTTTCAGAGGCTTTTCCAGTAGCTCAGGAATATGGGAGAAAAACCATTAACCGAATACACAGCCACCTTGCATTTTTAGACAAGGCCCTTGAGCTTTACGGGGTTGCTGATGATTCCAAAGAAGCTGCTTTAATGGCTGAAGTTGAGAAACATTTGGCTGCTACTGCAGAAAACGGAATATTACAGCAACGAGTTGACAGCGCACAGACCATTGCAGATCTTGTTGCCGTAAAGAATGACATTATGAACGAGTGGAACAATGATAAGGCACTCTTAAAATGGGGTGTTGCAAGTGTCTTGAACAGAAAAGCTGACATTGCTCTTGAGAAGATGAACAATGTGTATGCAAAGCTTGATGAAAAAGTTACCAAGCAAGAAACCTTGTACCCTCAAGACCCAACCGTTAGCGCTATGCGTACAACCCTGACTCAAGCACGTGCTGACCTTGACCAACTTGAAGCAGAGTATGAAGAAGCAAAGCAAAGCTACACACAGATAAAGGACCTCAAGGATGCTGATCGTTTAGCACAAGAGATGATCAGCAAGGCCAGAATCATTAACCAGAAACTACGAGCCTTCCACAAGGATGCTGTTGAACTTGTTAATCAGTACAACAGTTTTGCCAGAAGTGTTAGTGGTGAGAAAGAGTTGAATGGTACTGGTTATGTCGAAGCATGGGGTGTAGGGAACATTACGGCTGTAGGAACAACCTTTGGCGTTTCGAACGGAAGAGTCGAGGTTGATGGTAATGGAACCTTAACCATTATTGGGAATACCACCTCACTTGACATTGATGGTTTTGGTAATAAGACTGCTGTTCCAGGAGGATACCAGTACACCGGAGATGGTACTGCTGTTATCAAGGGAGAAAACCTTACCGTTATGGTGAGCGGAACCGTTGATCGATTCTATGCAAAGGGCATTGGAACCGTCAACCTTGAAGGAGATGGTGGCTACCGAAAAGGTAAATCCCCATCAGTCGTCTTCAATAGCAGCAGTGCAGTTGAGGTTTCCATGAGCTAAGCTCTGCTTAGCTTTTTTTCTTTTTTATAATCTCCTTATTCCTATCACATTGTTGATCATTGGCATCAGGAACCATGTTTCTACCAATCACCCCCAGAGGCGGGTTCCTGATGTCCTCTTTTTCAGTTCTCCTCTTGCTGTCGTTCTTTCTGATATTGCGTAACAATATTTTTCACGAGGTTTTTAGGTAAGGTGTAACGACTAATAATCTCATCAAGTTCTTTCTTGGGTATAAAGATGAGTGGATCAAAGAGAATGGTGGATAATCCTTTGAGAGGAATTGCGGTAAATCGTTGTTGGACTTCCTTGCTCACTCTTTCCTCATACAGAATGACGCTTACTGTTCCTTCTAATTTTTCGAGAACTTCTCTACTGATGATGCTTGCGTCCTTCACAACAAGGATATCATCTTTTCTGAGCGAGAGCTTTTCAGCGACGCTTGTATATTCTCGCAAACTTAAGCTACGCATTCTTTTTGCAAGCCGGTATTCAGGAAGATGGGTAAGCAGAGCAGCAATGTTCGTAAGAGATTCTTGTAATCTTTTTATTGTTTGTTCTCGCTCCTCAACATCATGTTCAAGATGGTAGATATTTTTTTCCTTGTGGGAAAGTAATTGTTTCACTTTTTCTTCAGGTATTTTTTGTACGTCTTTTGCCCATTCTTGTTTTCGCTGTTTCAAGAGGTTTTGTGTCCGTTGCACAAGGATTTTATTTTGTTCGCGTATCAGTTTATTTTCTTTCTTGAGTCTTTTGATTCTGTCCACGAGATTTCTTATGGTGGGATCAACAGCATGCGTTCGTGCTGCTGGTGCTTTTACTGCTGTTATTGGTGCCTTTGGTTCTGTTATTTCTAGCTGTTCTATTTGCTGATGAGCCTCATGAATGTTCATCTTTCCCTTCACCAGTCGTTCAACAATGCTATCAAACAGTTCTTTATCATCTTGTTTTCCAATTCTTGTGACATACGCCTTAATCTTCTGAAACAGAGAACGATATTCCTTATAGGCCAGTAAGGCAGCAGCAAGCGCATCCATCTCATGATTATTACGAAAATTAAAGCCTTGGGTCATTTCTTTCTTGTCTGCTACTTTAAGATCATGTTTTGGACAAACAAGGCGTGCACCAATTTTTGTGCTAAATTTTTCAACGAATGTAGGAACAGGTCGTTTATCACAGCCGACAATAATAATTCTTCCCCATTCTATAGCTGTAGCGAGGAGAAGACTAAGATCGAGTTCTTTTGATGATGCAATCTGGACAGGATTTCCTTCAAGATCAATGAGCGCATACCCAAGTGTTGTGCCAGGATCAATCCCCATAATGAGAAGCGGTTTATGCATTAAGAATGACGATATTACCTCTTCCTTTTTTTATTTTTCGGACAAATCCACGCTGTTCTAGCTCGGTCAGAATCAAACTTATCTTTGCCTCTGAAAGAGGGATCTCTTTGCGAATCTCTTTCTGTGTCACTCTTCCCTCTTTTTCCTTGATGATCTTCAATACCTCTTTTGCATCGTCAGGAAGCTCCACGGTTTCGATAACCTTACTTATATCTGTTCGTGCATTCTTTTGCTGAAGTTCAACGTCAGTTTCTTTTTCCGTCCCTTCTGTTTCATGCAGTGGCTTTTTGAGAAAGCGAAAGAGGCCGTAGCCTAATCCTCCTACAACGATAAAGATCATTATCCCCAACAAAAAAGATCTACTTACAAAAGGCTGTGGTTTTGTATTATCATTAGGGTCAAGAGTAAAGTCAATGGTTTCATTATCTTGCTCGATATCTTTACCAACATCAATATCAATGAAAAGAATCATGTCGAGGACATATTCCCCATCTCCCTCAACGACAATACTCTCCTCATGCGAGGCTAAGGTTTCATTCCCTAAGATATAGCTTCCCTCCAAGGTATAGCTACCCTCAGGCACATTAAACGAATAGTTCCCGGTTTTAGAAACAAAGTATTGCTTTGGCGTGGTATTGATCTCAACAATAACATTCTTAAATTCTTCAAAGCCGATATCATAGATCGTTCCGTAGATCGTAGCTGCACTGACTTCAGGAGCAGAACCAATGAACAAAAGTAGTAGCGAGAAAGCAGCGTATATAACCAAAACGTCCCATCTTCTTGTCTTTCCTGTTTGCTTCTGATGAACATGAAAGCACTTGCAACCCTTCATATCATCCATGAACCTACCTTCCTATAAATACCTTTCGATAATTTCTAACTGGATCAAACTAAATAAGGCGTATTTTAAGAAGCGAAGCTGTTTCTCAGCTTAATAAACCCTTAGAGACTTTCTTCAATCTGCGTAAAGGGTTAAATTAGTTCCTAAAGTTTTACTTGCCTCTTAAAAACAAGCAATTTTATAAATGACTGGTTCTCAAAAGACTCTATGCTTTTCCTAAGAGAAGCAGAAACACAGTAACAAGTAAACAAGTCCGCATTGGAGGTGTAATAATGAAACGATTTGCCACATTGGTGGTTCTGGCACTGTTTATCATAAGTATAGTGCCTATGGCTTTGGCACAAAGCCTTGCAAGTATGGATGCAAATGCACGAAACCAGTACAATACGTATAAGCAACGATACCAACAGGGTGTTGCTGAGTACAACAAAGCACGAAGCGATTATTTAAAAGCAAAAGAACTATTGCAGAAAGCAAAGAACGCTCAGAATCTCGAAGAGGCTTTTACAACAGCTCAAGAGTATGGAAGAAAAACCCTTAACCGAATACATGGTCATCTTGAATTTTTGAATAAAGCCCTTGAACTTTACGGCGTTGCTGATGACCCAGAGGAAGCTGCTTTAATGGCAGAGGTTCAGAAGCACTTGGCTGATACTGCAGAGGGAAGTAGCCTCTATCAGGAGATAGAAGCTGCAACAACCATCAGCGATCTTGTGGCTGTCAAGAACAAAGTCATGAATGAATGGAATGATGATAAAGCACTCTTAAAATGGGGTGTTGCAAGTGTCCTGAACAGAAAAGCAGGCGAATTAGTTGACAAACTCAACAAGGTGTATGCAAAGCTTGATGAAAAGCTTGTCAAGCAAGAAACCTTGAAGCCAAGCGACCCTACACTTGCTGAGATGCGTGCTACCATGACTACCTTGCGTGCAGACCTTGATGCAATCGAGGCTGATTATGCAACTGCTCAGGCTAAGTACAAAAATATCAACAACTTGCCTAAGGCATCGAGTGATGTGTTGGTTGTTATGAAGGAACTTAAAGATATCAACCGTGATATTCGAACCTTCTACGCAACTGCTCAAAAGCTCGTTAAGCAGTATAACAGTTATACCACTACAGGAGGAGGAACAATTGGTCCTAAAAACGGATCGACTACCGCGGAAGGAACTGGCTGGATTGAGGCAAGTGGCGAAGGTACCATCAGTGTAACAGGATCAACCCTTACTGTTGTTGGTGGAAAGGTTGAGGTTGAGGGAGATGGAGTTTTAACCGTTAAAGGAGACGACACTCTTTCAGTGACTATTGTAGATGGTTTTGGTAACAAAACAGAACTTGCAGCCAACCACTACCAGTACACAGGAGCTGGATCTGCCATGGTTACCGGAAGTAACCTCGACGTAAGCCTTGATGGAACCGTTACCAAGTTCTATGCAAAGGGTACAGGAGAGGTCAACCTTGACGGGACAGGAACCTACAAGAAGGGAAAAGGACAAACCATTACCTTCACTGGTCCAGTAAGCGTTGAAATACCTGCTGAGTAAATTTCTCAGCTTTTTTTCTTTTTATCTCTTATTTTTGACTGCTCAAGACCATAATGGTTTATAGCCTAGATCTTCCATAAACTCGTTGAGTTATGGATGAAGAATTTCACAATACAAAAGTTTATATAAGATGAAATTTTTGTAGCTGACAATATTCACCAATTCAATGACAATCCCAGGAGGTGTTTGTATGAAAAAAATAATGACCTTGGTGCTGGTCCTTCTTATTGCTGTGTTACTGGTAGGATGCCGTGGGAACAAGCAACAACCAAAAGAAAATGGCCAGATCGATAATGTTGACGATCTTGATGATAGTGATCCAGATGCAGATATTAGTGATGGGCAAGATGTTGACTATAATATTGATCCTAACGATTTTGATGGAACTCAATATGAAGGAGCTGATCTCTTTGATGAGTCTTTGTTGAATGATGTTTCAGGTGGATTAGATGATGCAGATTCCTTAGATAGTGACGCTGACAGTGATGCCAGTGTTGATTATGTTGTGGAGTAAGCTTATTAAATCTCTTTAAGCTTTCTTTTTTATTCTTTCTTTACAGGATTTACCTGTGGGAATGAGGAATTTTGGGGATGAATGACAAACTTGATTCAGTTGGATGGTACCTCTGGTGAAGGAGGTGGTTCATTAGTACGAACAGCTTTGGCGATTTCCACCATCACCGGAAAAGGATTTTCTGTTACTGACATCCGAAAAGGAAGGTCTGAGCCAGGGCTAAAGGCCCAGCATCTGCAGAGTGTTCTTGCCTTGCAAAAAATGTGTCATGCAGAAGTTAGTGGAGCAGCATTGGGATCCATGAACCTGACCTATGTTCCGGGTTCGATTCAAGGAGGGACCTATACGGTTGACATAGGAACTGCTGGATCTGTTACTTTGGCACTCCAATCTCTTTTGCTTCCTTGTTGTTTTGCTGATGCTCCTCTACAGATAGAACTTTCTGGTGGAACTGATGTACCCTGGAGCCCAACCTTTGATTATTTTCACTATGTCTGCTTACCTTACTATTCCCGCTTTGCAACCATTGAATGTTCCTTGCTAAAGCGTGGCTTTTATCCTAAAGGTGGTGGTAATGTCTTGATACATATTATTCCTCGACATAATCGAAGATACTTCTCCTCGTTTGAGGATTTCCTTCGTGCATTACAACAAAGCTACCAACCGTTTGATCTCACCTTGCCTGTTCAAGTGCAGATGGTTCAGGGAAACTCTCTTGCCTCAACGCACTTGCAAGCTGCTCAGGTTGCAGAGCGACAAGGAACAGCAGCGCAACTAGTTCTTGAGAAAAATCTTTCTGTTCCGATTAACATTCAAGCGAGTTATCATCAAAGTCTTTCTCCTGGTTCAAGTATTACCTTATGGACAGAATCTCAACAGGGTTCATTAGGGAGCGATGCTTTAGGCAAGCAAAAAACACCAGCTGAGGTTGTCGGAGAGAATGCAGCTCGACAATTACTCTATGAAATAGAAATGCATGCTGGCGTTGATGTTCACTTGGCAGATCAACTCTTGATGCTCATGGCCCTCTTACCAGGAAGTAAGCTTAAAACCTCTGCTGTAACCAATCACATGATAACCAACAACTATGTCTTAGAAAAATTCTTACCTGTTACTATGGAAGTTCATGATCCAGTAATACAAGTCAATGCGATTCAAGAGAAACCCGACCGAGCGACCGAAGTCAGCGAGCAATCTTCTCATTTAAGGTAAACTGTTCAGATGTTTTTGTTGATTTGTTAAACTCTCAACCATTACTTCTTGCACAAGGTCTTCCTGATAGCCCATTCGTAATAGTAATTCTTTCACGATTTCTGATTTTATCCCTTTTGCTAATGCGTGAGGGATATAGAGTTGCAAGTATTCCCTGTTTTTTTGTTGGTGAAGCGGAGACATATCGTTAGCCTTCGAGATTATATTGTATTGGTTATTGTCTTATGAGAGTTTAGCTAATTCAAGATCAGTGTTTAGTTCAAGTAATAAAGGATCCATCTCTTCTTTTATTTTTTTATCCTTGGTCAAAGCAATCTTTTGGCGTAGTTCGTTCATCATCGCTGATGCTGTATCAATATTTCGTTCTTGCAGTTTCTTTTTAATAGCGGCAACTGCAGCATAGGTATCAAATACCTGAGGATTTTTTGCTTGAACCATCCTCTGTTGGAGATCTATAGCTGGCTTCACGGACTCCTCACGCAACGGCTGACCATAAACTGGCTGCTGTATCCCCTTATGTTCAACCTCAGCAAGCAATGCTTTTGCTGCTTGTTCCTTCTTGGCAAGGAACGCTTCTTTTTCAGTAAGTTTTTGCTCGAGGATGTGGAGCTGATTTAATCGTGCAAGAACTGATTTTGTTTCTTCTTTAAACTTACGATGATCCTCACTAATGCTTGTTTCAAGCTTTTCTTTCAACGGTGTAAGATCATGAATCTGTTGCTCTAGTTTTGTTAATTGGCTTTGTCTTTCCTCTATGGTTCCTTCTAATTGTCTACTCTTTTGGTTTTCTTCTTGCTTTTGTTCAAGCACATTGATCTTTGCAATAATGGCATCTTCTTCACGGTGAAGCTGACCCATGGTTTCTATCAACTGTTGCTGTTTTTGTGCAATTGTCTTTGCTTTTACTTCCCATTCCTGTTCTTCTCGCTCGACAGTTTCTTGTTTTTGCTGCAGTTCTTTTGTTCTGTTATCCAGACTTTGTCTGAGCTTTTCTAGTTCCTCCTCTTTTGTCTGGAGCAGTTTTTTCTCTTCATACAGCTCACGAAATCTTTTTTCAAGATCGAGTCCTTTTTGCCTCATATTTTGCTCATTTTGCTGTAAGGTTTGTTGCGTTGACAGTGAGGTCTGCGTGGACTTTGTAGAATTCGCTGTAATGGTACTCTCAAGCTCATCTATTCTCTTTTGTAGCGCCGTTTCACGTAGCTGACTGTTCTTGAGCCGTTCTTTATATTCCTTTATTTCCTCAAGTGAGGATGCGTAACCCTTATCTTGGATAAAAAAACCGCCAAAGATACCTTTTTTCTGTGGTACTAACAACTCTTCGGGAGGCTTTGGTGGAGCTTTGAGCAGTGCATCCTTCAATTCATCTTTTTTCATACCTCTTCCCCGCGCTTTTACCTCGTTTTGGGAGGTTTTCTCCTTTATATACTTTTGTCGTATCTTCAAAATGGCAAATAAAACATCTCTTGAAATGAGAAAACAAAATCTTTTTAAGTACCGTCACAATTCCCTACTTACGGAGGAAATTACCATGACTGAGAAAGAGTTTTGTACATCCTGTAATCGAAGAATAACCAATGTTCAAGGGACTACTGCTTTTCCCTGTCCTAAGTGTGCCAAATCAACCATGGTGAGATGTAAACACTGTCGAGAGATTGTTGCGAAGTACCAGTGTCCATCCTGTGGTTTTGTAGGGCCAAATTAATAGGTTAAGAGGAAAAATACCATGGCACGGGTTGTTGTTACCTTAAAAGTCATGCCTGAGTCTGTTGATGTTGACCTTCTTGCGCTTACTGAACAGATCAAAGTCATGATTTATGACTTTGCTGGAAAAACTGATCTCCAAACAGAGCTTGAGCCTATTGCTTTTGGCTTAAAGGCCATAAAATTAATTTTTGTGATTGATGAATCCCTCGGAGATACTGAAGATCTCGAGCATACTATTGAACAGCTTGACGAGGTCCAATCAGTTTCTGTTGTTGATGTGCGAAGAGCAGTTGGTTAGCTCTCGTATAATTTAAGGAAGAAGTTCTACCAATTCTTTGAGAGGAATCGTACTTCGTATCCCTTGCCCAGAGAAGTGGGTTGGTGCTGCTTTATACCCTTTTGCCTCTATGCGTTGGATGAGCTCTTTCTTTTTTATCAACTGTTTCTTGAATTTCTTTGCAAGAACAGGGAGCTCGTAAAATCCAACGGTTTTGACGTCAGATTCCTTTTGGAGAATACTAAGCCAATCGCGAATATTTTCTTCCAGGGGAAGGGTAATCATTTTCTTAAGGAGTGCATCATCCCATAATTGACCGAGCCAAAACGGGCCTCCCTCATCTACAGGACCGTGCTGGGCAAGTATTACATCAACTTTCTGCCGTCCTTTTTCTACAGAAAAAAAAACTCGCATATAATGATCTTTTGCATAAGAAAAGATAGGGGTGAGTGCTTTCTCATAGGATGCAGCAACCAGCTGAACCCTGCGAATGAGAATGCGAAGCCCAAACTCGTGCATTTGTTCATTATGCAATGGCTTGGACCAATACTTTCGTTGGCATGCCAGAGGAAAGGTTCCACAAAGTGCACCAGTATCTGTTGCAGTTACCGCAACAATGCCTTTTCGTGCAATGCGTACCATGGCAGCATCGAGAAAGGGACAGGGATCTCCGAATGGATCAATATCAATATAGTCAAAACCATTACTCTGTAACAGCACTAATGAGGCATCTTCTTGCGTGACTTTTATTTCTCTGTTTCCCTTCTCACGTTCTTCTCTCTCAATGTTCTCGCTATTTTGGGGGATATTGCGTGCGAGATTTTCTTTAATTGCCTGCACTGCTTGAGGGTTAATGTCATTAAAGTGAATATATTTGATCTTCCCCTGCTGAAGCTCAAGCAAAAATCGTATTCCCCGTATGCCCGTACCGGCTAATGGTAACCCTATCTGGAGTTGTGTTTTTTCAATGGTATTCAGAAGAAGTATAGAAATATCCCTATTGAGCTTCATGATCGGGTTATAAAACACAGGAAGTTTTTTAGAGATCTTTCCTTCATAGTATGTTATGGTTGCTTTTCCTTCATGTATCAGAGGCATAATTAAAGAAAATAAGCAGCATTTAAAAAAGCTCCTTTAGTATGACGTCAAGTGTTTAACTGGACAAAAAAGACTACGCACGCTACGTTAGTGGCGGCTGACGGGCAGCTGCAAAACAGCTGCCCTATGGCTCACCCCGGAGGGGCCTACCCCCTAGCCATCAGCGCCACCATGGCGTGCGGCGAGCCAGGACCCCTTCGGGGTGGCGAGTAGGGCATTTTGCAGAGCAAAATGACCGTAGCACCGCCTTCAGTGGCGCTGTAATGGTAAAGGTTCACCTACTTACTTTACACTGACTATGCTTTCAATATGCTTTCAAGCAAAAGTGGAAATGTTGTGTAGCCAGAGGCTTCATTAAAGTGACCTGCATTGTTGACCAGCGTAACCTGGACATTGAGATGGTTTGCTAATTCCGTTGCTTTCTTGAGCGGCACATAGGGATCGTTATCTGCGTGAAAAACATAAAACCTTGGACAGTGACGCTGTATGGCCTCCCAAGCGAAAGTTCTTTGAGTAAAGCTCTTCATACTTTCATCGAATTTGTTTCCTGTGCTACTAGTAAACCCGGCGACAAAGAAAGCAGCCTTCACCGGATATTGTTCAATAATCTGTAGTGCGAAGGCAACTCCTAAACTATGAGCAATGATGATACTTTCTTGCGTCAGTAGATTACGGTAATCTTCAAAAACCCTGAGCCAGTTTTCTAGTGTTTGATCCTTTGGCGTCGGAAATTGCGGAACAATGACGTTCCATCCTTCACGTTCTAATTGCAGCTTCAGCCAATCAAACCAATTTTCTTTTGGATGTCCGTAGACTCCATGGAAAATAAAAACGGTTCTCATGCTCTTTACCTGTCTTTGTGCATTTAAAATTTCTATTTATGATATAAATGTTGCTCAAAGCAAAGCTTAAAAAGGACGCCTCATTCTTGAGCCGTATGGAAAATGCATCTGTCTTACGGAGCCCGATCATTTGTGTCTTAGGTCATGTTGACCATGGAAAATCAAGTATTCTAGATGCTATTCGCGGGACAAATATTGTTGCCAGCGAAGCAGGTGCAATTACCCAAGCCATAGGCGCTTCGCTTATCCCTTTGGAAACCATTAAGCAGAAATGCGGCAACCTTGTTACCGTAATGAAATTTACCTTCAGTATTCCTGGATTATTGTTTATTGACACGCCAGGTCATGCTGCGTTTACAACCTTACGAAAACGAGGGGGGAATTTAGCAGACATCGCTATCTTGGTTGTTGACATCAATGAAGGATTTATGCCACAAACACTTGAAGCTTTAGATATTCTTAAGGCATATAAAACTCCTTTTATTATTGCAGCGAATAAAATAGATCTCATCCCCGGATGGAAACAGGGAGAAGGATTTTTATTACAAAGAATGCAAGCACAGCCAAAAGAAGTACAAAGAAAATTTGATGAGAAGCTCTATGAACTGGTGGGAAAACTCTATGAATTAGGATTTCAGGCAGAACGCTTTGATCGAGTTGTTGATTATACCAAACAGATTGCTATTGTCCCTTGTAGTGCAAAGACCACCGAAGGATTACCAGAAGTATTAATGGTTCTCACTGGATTAACCCAGAAGTTTTTGGAAAATTGCTTAGCATGTGATGTCAAGGGGTATGCAAAAGGAACTCTTTTGGAAGTTAAGGAAGAGACGGGTTTAGGAACAACGCTTGATGTAATCATTTATGATGGTTCTTTGAAGGTAAACGATGTGATTGTTATTGGAACCTTAGACGAACCACTAGTTACTAAAGTAAGAGCCTTATTTGAGCCAGCTCCTCTCGCTGAGATGCGGGATAAAAAAAGTAAGTTTATAACGGTTAAGAAAGTCAATGCTGCTACAGGCGTAAAGATTGCAGCTCCAGAACTTGAAGCAGCTATTGCAGGTATGCCTTTACGGGCGTGTTCCAAAGAAAATCTTGAAAAAGTGAAGCGTGATGTCCAACGTGAAGTAAAGGAAGCACTGGTTACCACTGACCAAGAAGGTATTGTCATTAAGGCAGATACCTTAGGAAGTATCGAAGCATTAGTAAAATTATTACAAGAAAAAAAGATTCCTGTACGGAAGGCATCGATTGGTCCTATTACTAAAAAAGATATCATTGATGCAGAGAGTAATTTTGAAAAGGATCCCCTTACTGCCGTTGTCATGGGATTTAATGTTCCTGATAATGCTGGTATGCGTCATGAATACGTCAAAGTTATTACCAGTGATGTTATCTATAGACTCCTTGAGCAGTTTGAACAGTGGCAGATTGAGCAGAAGAAGGCCGTAGAAGCAAGGGAGTTAGAAACACTGATTAGACCTGCAAAGATTGAATTTTTACGTGGCTATGTTTTTCGCCAGAATAATCCAGCTGTTGTTGGCGTGGAAGTTCTTGAAGGTAAAATCAAGGTAGGAACTCCGCTTATGAAAGACGGGAAAATAATAACGGTCATCAAGAGCATCCAGGCTGAAAAGGAAAGTCTTACGATTGTGGAAAAGGGAAAGCAAGTAGCCATATCCCTTCCCCATGTTACGATCGGGAGACAGATTTTTGAGGGTGATGTATTCTACGCTGCCATTCCAGAAAATGACTTCAGGCAACTGAAACGGCTGCGGCAATATCTTTCAGCAGCTGAAATCGAAATAATGAAGGAAGTCGCTGAAATGATGCGAAAGCAAAATCCTGTTTGGGGTGTTTGAGGAAGACGAGTTAGGGGGGATAAGGTAATTACAATATGAGTTCATCAGTACATATAACCTTAGTTATGTGCAATTTTTCTCGTGTTTTTATGACGGTGGAACCGTATCCTCTTTTCGTCCCACCTTTTTCTCAACATCCTTAAAGAATGTAGTTTGCTTAAACCGTTGATAGAATTCATCAAAAGATTCTGTTTTCACAAAACCTATTTCTCCTTTAACAGAATATGGGAGCATACTTGCATAACCCATCTTTTGTAATACATCAACAATAGCAGGATCACCATCAACAACATTTAAACCTTCATTCAAAGTTTCTATTATTCTGTATATTGATTTAGCAAAACGTGAAATAAAACGACCATATAATTCAGAACCCACTACTTCTTCAATTCCGACTGAAGCTTCAGCTCTTCTGCTCAAAATATCACTCCAAAATTGAGTTTCTTTTAATTGATCATACGCTTCATTGAAACTAGGGTGTCTTTGTGCTTTAACTGTTCCATCAAAATCAATTCTACAATTACCATAACCTAAACCCCATACGACCTCTCCAACTATAGGAGATGGGATATCAATCTCAGTATTTGGTTCTGAATTAGCAAGAACCTCGAGACTTTCTTGAATTTCACTTGTAAAAATCCTTGATATAATGAGTTATCCATGGACAGATGTTTTATGCTGTTCTTTAGATATTATCTACGAAAAATGTGGGACTTATTCTTTTCGTTATTTTACACCCTATTTTCTAGCTTATTGTAGTGATCCAGCATACCTAATGCTTCTGCTACGGGTTTGTAGGTGATCTTGCCTTCGTGTGTGTTGATTCCCTTTGCAAATCCTTTGTCACTGCTCATTGCTTTCATGAATTCTAGATTTGCGAGTTTCAGAAGATAAGCAAAGGTTGCATCTGTCAAGGCAAAGGTTGAGGTACGTGGATATGCTCCGGGCATATTGGTTACACAATAATGGGTAACTCCGTGAAGGGTATATACTGGATTCGAATGTGATGTTGGTTTTGATGTCTCAATGCAACCCCCCTGATCAATGCTGACATCAACAATGACACTTCCTGGCTGCATGGTTATGACCATTTTTTCTGTTACCACGAATGGCGCTTTTGCTCCCTCCAGAAGGACACCACCGATGAGAAGATCAGTATCCGTAACGTGTGAGGCAATGTTTTCTGGTGTTGAAAGCACGACATTGAGCTGTTGTCCAAGCTCTTGTTTAAGCTGAGCAATCCGTTCCTGGCGTCTGGTGAAGAGATAAACATTGGTTCCCATTCCAAGTGCAGTTCGTGCAGCGTGTTTCCCGACAACACCATCGCCGATAACCATCACCTTTCCATAGGGCTTTCCCATAACGGTTCCCAGCTGCATTCCCTTGCCATTGGTAAACTTGGTGAGATAGTAACTGCCGACGGTCACTGCCATATTCCCTGCAACTGCTGACATGGGTGCTAATAAGGGTAATCTGCCAGCGTTGTCTTCAACAGTTTCATAGGCAATTGCCGTTACCTTGTTCTTGAGTAATGCATCAGTTAAGCTCTTGGTCACACCGGCAAGATGAAAATACGTGAAGACCAGTTTGCCTGGTTTGAAATACTGATATTCTCTTTCCATAGGTTCTTTTACTTTGACGACAAGTGCTGCGCTCCACACTGTTGCCGTGTCTACTATCTTTGCTCCCGCAACGTGGTATTCTTCATTACTGAAACCAGAATTTGCACCTGCGTTTTCCTCAACAAAAACCATATGACCAGCTTTGGTTAATATCTTGACCCCATCAGGGGTAACAGAAACTCTGTTTTCTTTATCCTTAATCTCTTTTACCACGCCAATGTTCATAGCACTCACCTTATTTGCATTCTTTTTTTACCTTTTTTGTGCACTATTGCCACAATCATATCACTGATGCAGCGTTGCTTCTGTTCTGTTATAAAAATGTTACGTCGATCTCTCCAGATTAACAAAGATATTTAAATAATAGAGAAGTTAAGACCGGCATGAGCTCAGATCCGAATGATCTTGAATTACTCATCAAAAAAAAGATCGAGCCATTAGTGGAGGAGGCAACTTTAAAATTCTTAGGTGTTACTATTGCTGAGCTCAATAAAAGTATTGCTGATAAATTAGAGCGGCCTTTTCCTTATACCATTGATACAAGTCTTCCCTTCAAAAAAGCTAAACAACAGTTTAAACGTGAATATCTCCGTAAAATACTTTTACTTAATTATGGTAATGTTCAGCGTACTGCACAGCAAACAGGCCTTGAACGCAGAACCATTCATCGGGCAATAAATGGTCTTGGCATTGATATTCAGAAGATCCGGCATGAGATGATTAAGCCAGATTATATCAAGCAGGAAACCGTTACCCGCATCATTCAGGATAGTCTTCGTGATTTTGAAGGAGTCATTCATCCCCAGCGCTTTGACAGGATGTACCACCATGTTCCTGATGTTACCAAGAACCTTGTCAAAGAACTTCCCGAACCGTTTTTGTCCTTTGCTCAAGCTGAAGCAGAGTTTGAACGAAGATTCCTTTCACGGGCTTTGCAGGAGCATAGCGGAAATACTGCCCAAACAGCACGAGCAATTGGAGTACGTTTTGAAACTCTCCATCGAAAGCTCAAACATTTTTTGGTCACTAATAAGTAGTACCAAAAGCAAAAGATTTAAATAGTAGTTCCTGTTTACTCGGTAAGATTACCATGAACAACCCTAAACTGATGGGTGCGGCCCTCGTAGGAGCTTTGACAGGACTTGTTTATTCTTTATCGAGTGCTCCTGATCATCCTCACTACAGTGATGAGTTTCGTGTCAAAGGTACGGTTGTCGAAAAAGTAGAAGCCCCACGAGGTGCTTATCCCAATGGTTCTCCTCGTGATATGCGGGATTTTCTCATTCGTCCTCTTCCTGGTGAATACGAGTTTGAGGGTAGAACATACGCCTTCTCCCCGGAGAGATATTATCATGTAGGAACAGGAGACGAAACAAGATGGAGTGAGATTGCAGAGGGAGACACAGTAGAACTCATCGGAAAACTTAATGTTGCATGTAACGAATATCGTATCTTTCAATCCCTTTTAGATAAACATGGGCATAAAAATGGACTCGAAGGGATGTTCGATAGAGTCGTTCCAGAGAATTCTAATCGTGTATCAGTTTCTCGGATTGTTGACGATGTTGTCTGGGTTCAACATATGCACAAAGATCCACAGCCTGTGGAAGCACCCTTGTATGCAAAGCAAGTTGCTAAGTAATTCCTGATTTGTCCTAGAATTCATCGTGAATTCTATGAATACTTATAAATGGGGGACTATGACTTTTTTGTCGCACTTTTAGTGTTTCTTCCTCACTCTTATTTATAAACTAGCCTTACGTTGATAGCACAGTTATGACTAAGATGACCTAAAGAGTATCCTAATACTCTTACGGTAAAGCGAGGTAAACTATGCATCCTGTCTATCAGAGCTTATTTCCCCCTTCAAACAGACAAACGTGTTGTTCTGATGTCCTCTCTCCTCTTCAACCAGGAACAACACAGGTAAGAGGAAACATGAGCGATTTGATAGCCCATGCTCTTGTACATGCTTCCCAACATTCTCCCTCACCAACCTATGGCAACCTTGAAGCTAGTTTTGGCTCTTCGTATGTTGCTTCTCCTCAAATGCCTTATGAGCATAACTCGAGAGGATTACCACTGTATGAGCCTACTTCGAGCCCGGGATCAGCAGCCTATAATACGGTCCATTCAAGGACACAGCATTATGAACCTGACGGACAACCTAACTATGTTCTTGTTCTAGGAAATCCATCCTCTGATCCAGCAAAGCATAATTTTAATAGTCAAAACCATCAAGGGAGGAATCAGGATGGACAACCGAAAAGTACCAATCAACCAGTCGTGTATGGTGTTATTTTACTTCCCATCTATCTAGATAGTTCATCCTCAACAATTCCTTATACCGCTCACAGAAGGACCGTTCCACGATTACATTCTCCCAGATCCCGTGTTGTTCAACAACCTGCTTCACTTGATGATCGTCTTGAAGGATCGTTTGGAAGTGGCATTGAGCGACTGGCTGCATAACCAAAAACAGCATTATATCAGAAAATCACCAGAAAATTAATATAGTGGCGAGGAATATGAGTGTAGTATGCTCCTCAAGAAATTCTCTGCTGCAGAAATAAATGAATTTTACGATGATTTGCGTATTCTAGTGAGCGTTGCCTATGAGATTGATCAAGAAGTAGGGAACCTCTCAACGAATGTGTACGAAAACCTTCCTACCTTTAAGTCTTTTATTGAAGAATTCAATAAAAAATATTCTCATAACCTCTTTGTTCGTGCATTTTTGCGTGAAACCTTTAGTATTACCCTCTATTTCAAGGGCGATGCACTTCAGGAAATCGTGAGACATGCAGTAAATCTTCCTGGACTTGTCGCTCTCGGCGAAACATCAATGAAAGGTGTCTCTCCAGAGATTATCGAGCGAACCATCAAGCACATGACAACTACAGCCCGACTAAAGTATGTGATTGGCCAAATGACCTATGTCTTGATGCTTCAGCTTGATCCCCTCGAGAAAAAAGTAAAAATGATCTACAGTCATGACATTCTGCTTGATAAAAAAAGTCCAGATTTCCAGATTCTCTGTTGGTATGCGCTTAAAGATGGTTATACCCATGAGATTCATCTGGGAAAGTACAAAAAACAGTTTAGCTATGCTTCTATCGACCGAGGACCTCCTCGAGGAAGAGACCCTACAAATACGGGATGGGCATAATTTTTACAAAATTTGAACGCCTGTATGACCGCCCATGGGCATTTTTTCTCTTCTCAGAACGGTTTATGCTGGCAGTGAACATATCTTGTCAACAGAATCCCTTCTTTTGTCAATAGGTTTATAAACCCCCTCTTATGTTCAGCGTCATGGCTGATGAAGCACCGCAGCAGGCATCTGATGAAAAATCCGCTGAGAAACCGAGTATTACAACCGTTAAACAGGTAGATAGCTCTCCACAGAAGCCCAAAGATTTAGAGCAGGCGGTAATGGCCGAGAAGTTCGTCCCTCTTCCTACTACTACTCGTGAAAATATCCCTGTTATGAGTGGATTAGATCATCGACCAACTGCACGTCTACCCCAACATCATAATCCTCTACTCCTTGAAAATGCACATCCTCAAACCAGCCTTCCCGGTACTGGGGGCTCTTCAGCTAGGCCAAGCACTGAGGAATTACTTCCTAAAAAATACATTGATCCAGTCAGTGAAGAATACAAAGTATTTATGAAGAATAAATTTGGCAGCACAAAGATTTTTCTTGATCACAATAACCAGCTTTTTTGACGTTGTTTTTCTGTGATCTAGCGAAAGATTTTTAACTTCGTTATGCTGGATGCTCTTTCATGGGAAAAAAGGTCATTACTCATAAAGAGGCTCAGCGATTTCTCAAGCAATTGCTTCGCAGAAAAAAAACAGCTCATAAAGGGGATTTTGGCCGCGTTCTTGTGGTTGGTGGATCAGAACAGTATATTGGTGCCATTGCACTCGGGAGTCTTGCTGTCAAAAGTTTAAGTGCGCTTCGTGTTGGTATTGATATTGTTACCGTAGCCAGTCCGAGCAAGGTTGCCTGGGCCATGAACACCTTAACGCCTGATCTCATAACTGTTAAACTTAACTGGCCTCATCTCACGACAGATCATGTGTACCGTATTCTTCAATTGAGCGAAAAGCACGATGTTGTCCTTATTGGCCCTGGATTAGGATTACATCTAGAGACACAACGGTTTGTGACAAAGGTAGTAAGAGAACTAGTCATACGCAACAAATCCCTTGTTATTGATGCAGATGCTCTTAAAGTTGTTTCCCTCCAAGAAATCAAGCATGCAATTCTCACTCCTCATGCTGCAGAATTACAAATCCTCCTCAACCATTCAGGGATTCTTGAGCAGTATGTTTCTCAAGAGGCCTATGCAACCATTTTCATGCAAAAAAAATTTCAAGAATTGCTTGGAACAAATGTTCTTTTACTGAAAGGATCAGTGGATACTATTGTCTCAAGTAACAACATTTGCTACAATCATACCGGTAATCCGGGAATGACGGTTGGTGGTACTGGTGATGTCCTTGCAGGGATATGCGCAGGTTTTCTCTGTCGAACAAATGATCCTTTCTCAAGCGCTTGTTGTGCAGCATATCTCAACGGATGGATTGGCGATCTGTTGAAAGAAGAACTAGGTTATGGCTTTATTGCCAGTGATTTTTTACCCTGGATACCAAAAGCTATAAAAGCTATTGCTACTTCAGTCCCTCGTCATCAAGATGTCGAAATCGTGAGAAGGAGAAAGAGATAAAAAAGTATAAAAAGAGGTAGATCATGGAAAATATTTTTTTTGATATTGCACTGTTGATTATTGTTGCCTCACTCATTGCCCTTCTTGCACGTCTTCTCAAACAACCCCTTATTCCTGCGTATGTTCTTGCTGGACTTTTTCTTGCTCCACATTTCTCTTGGAGTATTGCAGGGTATATCTCCCAATTAGGCTTTCCTGTACTTACTAATCCAACCTTGATTGCTACACTTTCAGAAATTGGCATTGCTTTTTTACTTTTTATTGTTGGTCTTGAGATTAACCTGAAACTGCTGCGAGATGTGAGTCTTGTTACGGTTCTTGGAGGCATTATCAAAACAGGAATTATGTATCTGCTGGTATGGTTGCTTGCTCCTTATTTTGGTTTTTCATCAATTGAGGCACTCTATCTCGGACTTGCTCTTTCCTTCAGTTCAACCATGGTTGTTGTTAAGCTCTTCTCAGATAAGCGAGAACTTGATGCATTGCATTCTCGTATTGTGGTAGGCATCTTGCTTGTCGAAGATATCATCGTTATCTTTGTGCTTTCTTTTTTGACAACACTTTCAACCTTTAGCTCTTTTATTTTTTTGGTTGCGCTCTTGAAGGCAGCTTTCTTATTTGCTATTGTTTCTTTATGTAGCATGATTCTTTTTCCTCCCTTGTTTCGGTTCGCTGCTCGAACTCCTGAGCTCTTATTTCTGATTGCTCTTTCGATGTGCTTTTTGTTCTCTCTCCTCGCGAACTTTCTTGGGTTTTCGATTGCGATTGGTGCATTTTTGGCCGGGCTTGCCTTGGGAACCCTTCCGTATAGTTATGAAATAATTGGGAGAATAACACCATTAAGAGACTTTTTTACTATTTTATTTTTTGTCTCGTTAGGAATGCAGCTTAACTTAGGCTCTATCTCTTCATTAATTATCCCATTTTTGATTTTCACCGCAATTATAGTCCTCTTTAAGCCATTGCTTATTTTTATACTGACGATTCTTTTTGGATACAAAAAGCGTACTGCCTTTTTGAGCGGTATTGCACTCTGTCAGATCTCAGAGTTTTCTCTGATCTTGGTTGCACTCGGAAAAGGTTTAGGTGTTGTGGATGATGGCCTTTTCACTCTCGTTACCTTGCTTGCTATAGTTACTATTGTGATTACTACCTATGCCGTAAAGTATGACCAACAACTGTATCTGTTTTTTTCTCCGATCTTACGGTACTTTGATAAAATTGCTTTTTTAGAAAAAGAACTTGAGTATCTTCCACAAAAAGGAACAAGGGAAGTAGTCCTTGTTGGATACCATCGCATTGGTTATGCACTTTTTCAAAAGCTCAAAAGTTTGCGCAAAGCAACCCTAATTGTCGATTTTAATCCAGAGGTTATTCGCCATTTGGTCGCAAAAAAAGTTCCTTGTCTGTATGGTGATGTTGCAGACCCTGAAATTCTCCACCGGATTCATCTCAAGCAAGTAAAGTTACTGATTTCAACGGCAACTGATATGCACGCCAATATGCTTTTGATCCGCCAGGCAAAGTCTCTTCATCCTGAGGTAGTGGTTTTTGTGACTGCACAACAAGTTGATGAAGCGCTTCTCCTCTATGAGGCCGGGGCTGACTATGTTATCCTGCCACACTTCCTGGGTGGAGATCATGTTTCATTGATCCTTGAAGAGGTAAGCACTGACTTTAAGAAAATCCTCCATAAAAAGGTAAAGCATATTAAGGAGCTCCACCATCGCAGAAAACTGGGTCATGATCAAGAACGAGGAGGATTTCAGTTCTTTTAACCATGGTCGAGCAGAACATCCATACACTGGAACCAACGGTAAGAATTGGCAAACAAGGAATTACGCAGGCACAAATTAGTGAGATGATCAAGCAGCTCCGTAAACGTCATCTTATTAAGATTAAATTGTTGCAAAGCTTTATTGAAGGGAAATCCAGAGAGGAAAAGCATCAGATTATGGAACAGTTACGCAACGTTACCAAGAGCACCCTTGTTATGCAAACAGGGAATAGTATTGTGCTGCAACGCTGAATTACAGAATTTCAAGGACTTTAATAATCCCCTTAGTTGCATTGACTTCTATAAATGTTCCATCTTTAAGAATTTGCGTTGCATTATTCGTACCAACAACACACGGTTTTTTCATCTCTCTTGAAAGAATAGCTGCATGACAAAGTAATCCTCCTTGATTCGTTACAAACGCAGCAGCTTTTTCTAAAGCAACTCCCATTTCAGGTCTTGTCATTGTAGCAACAAGTATTTCTCCTGGCCTCAGCTCTTCAAATCGTTCAGGGTCATCTAAGATTCGGACTTTTCCTTTGACGTTTCCCTGAGAAACACACGTCCCGTTAATAGTTTCTCCAACTTTTAAAATTTCTTGTCTATTATTTTCTTTTAATGTCGGTGTATAGAAATCAATAATCCCATTATAAAGCACTAAACAAAATGCATTTCTTCTTCGCTGGCTTTCTTCGATACTAATAACTACTTTTTGATGTTGTAATGACTCCAATATCTCTCTACTGGTCATAGAAAACAAATGCTCTTTTGTAATTTTAAGAAAATCTGCTGTTTGTTGATACAGCTCTTTCATTCTGGAGTCGCATAATGATAAGATATCAAGACGTTCTGTCCTCCAGAATGTCATTTGCTGAGCGAGATTACCCCATACCTTTAGCTCATCTGGAAGATTTAACTGAAGAGGTATGAGGTATTTTTCAGGTAGAAGACTCTGTTGCAGATCTTTTACTTCTTCAACACGTTTTAATTGCTGATTAATATCTGGAAACTCTCCTAAATTAAAAGGTGTTAGAATGAAGCTAAATGTTCTGAGATGATTTTGCATTGCTTCTTTTAGTAATTCTTTTTTTGTAAACCTATCTACTACTCTTTTCAAATGCCACTTTTCCCAAACAAATGCATTAGCTTCATTTGGTTGAAAGATAGTATTAAAAATCTTGTTTACATCATCCTTATGTTCATGCATTCTCTTCTTCAGCTCTTGAATAAGAAGATTCTCTATATTCCAAAAGGTGAAGAGCGAAGTCATGTGTAATTTGTACGTCTCCCAATAGGTTTCTAAATCTTGAATTAAATCCTGGGGGACATTTAAACGACGGCTTGAATGAGATAAAACCATTGAAACGGAGTTGAGTAAGCGCGATGTTCTATTCATTGTATCAATGAATCGAATTATAGAAAGCTGTGTGTCTTCACGTGCGTTCATTTTCTTGAGAAAGAGGTTATCAGAATCATAATTCCAGCTTATTGCTCCAGCATCAACAGAAATATAGATTGGCCCATAATCTATGTCCATCGTTCTTTTGAAATAATTCCTTAAATTACCTTGAAGGCTCAAATCTGTAAAAAGAACAGATTGTGACACGCTGAGTGCATATTTTATCCCTACGGGTGCTTTAGGTTTTTCTTGCATAAATGGAGGTAAATAAAAGAAAAATTTAAATATGACTTACCACTATTAGTGGTTAATTTCACTGATCTTAGTTAAAATGAATGAAGAACTAAAAAAGATCGGCTTAAGCGAGTATGAGATTAAAGTATATTTAACACTCTTAGATTATAGTTCTCTAACCGGAAGCAAGCTTGCTAAATTAAGTAGTGTTCCACAAAGTAAGATTTATGATACCTTGTATAAATTATCAAATAAGAACTTTGTCTCAATTCTAGAAGTAAGACCTAAAATATTTAAAGCGGTAGAACCAGGATTAGCTCTCAAAAGTTATCTACGTTTTAAAAAGGAAGAACTAGAACAATTTGAGATAATGCTTCCTAAAAAAATATCAGCACGAGTATGGAAAAAAAGTCAACCTAAAACAGAAGAATTAATAACTGTTTACCGAGGGAGAAAAGAAACTCATCCCCTAGTTATTCATCGGTTTCAAGCAGCGAATAAGTACGTTAAAGATATGCTTACATTTGACTATGTACCAGCTTCTGTCCAGAGAGAAATTAAAAAGTGTATTCAGAGAGGTGTGAACATTTACATGTTAGCTACGCAGAAAGAGAAGGGAAATCTAAAACTAATCCGAGAAGTTAAGAAACTTGGTGTTCACGTGAGATATTATCCAGTAACAGAATTACGGTTAGGGATTATTGACGGTAAGGAATCGTGTCAAATGATTGTTAATCCTAAAGATCTCTTGGATCGAGTTTCACTTATTATTGAATCTCGAGAGCTAACGAAAGCTCTTGAACACTATTTCGATTATGTCTGGAAGAAAGCGGAGAAGCTATAAGCGTGTGTTTACTCAACAAAACCTTAATTTGCGTAATTCTTATAAAGAGAAATTCTACTCCTACTGTATGATTACGGTTATCCTTCTCGAACCAGAGGAACCAGGCAATATTGGTGCTATTGCTCGTGCTATGAAAAACTTTAACTTGTCTTCATTAGTACTGATTGAACCAAAATGTGATTACTTGTGTGATGAGGCTTTTTGTCGAGCAAAACATGCAAAGGATCTTCTCAAGAAAGCGACACGAACTGATAAAACTGTTCTCAAGAGCTTTGACTATCTTGTTGGTACGACCGCTATTCGTGGAACTTCCTATAATCTTTCACGACATCCATTAACACCACAACAGATGGCAGAACGTATTGCCAAACTTGCAGCGACCCAAAACATTGGTATTCTCTTTGGCAGAGAGGGAAATGGGCTAACCCTTGCAGAGATTAGAGCGTGTGATTTTATGGTTACTATTCCTACGACCAGCGATTACGCTGCCCTTAACATTAGTCATGCAGCAGGTATTCTTTTCTATGAGCTGTTTCTTCATACATCTCTTCACAGTTCGAAAGCTTCTCCGCATCCATTTGCATCAAAGAAAGAGAAAGAGGTACTCCTTAACTATATTGACGAGTGTCTTCATCAATTGCGTTTTGAAAGTGAAGATAAACAAGCATCACAGCAACGAGTATGGAAACGCTTGATTAACAAAGGATTGCTGACAAAACGAGAGGCCTTTGTCCTTATGGGTTTTTTCCGTAAATACCGTCAACAATAAGTATTACACTCCATGAATTTCGTGAATTCCATGAATACGATCTTTCACCTCTCCGGAGAACAACGAGAACTTGCAAAGGCTGAAATTGAAGCAGTCTGTAGTCCTGAACAAGTAAACGTGAGGGGATGTTATCTTTGGAGTAAGGTGAACAAGCAAATTTCATCTCAGACCTTTTCGCGTTTAGCTTATACCAAAGCAGTTTATCAGATACTTTTTTCCTGTCCACTCTCCACTTTAGAAAAAAATCTTTCTGTCTGGAACAACAATCCTTATCAGGGGAAATCATTCTCTGTCCGTTGTATACGACTAGGGGATAAGGAAAAGAAACAAGGAAGCAATCTTTCTTCGCCTTCTTCAGTATCGATATCTGTATCTGAACTCGGGAAGTTATTTTGGAAATCCCTTAATCATGCTCCTGTCCAACTACGCAATCCACAAACAGCATTTGTTTTATTTATGGATGAAACCTTTGGAAATGGCACTTTTGGCAGTGAAACTTTTGTATGGGTTACTGTCCTTATTCATGAAGGGAGCAAGGGATTTGCGGAACGGAAGGCACATCTCCGTCCAGGTTTTTCTCCTGTCTCCTTACATCCAAAACTAGCACGAGCTGTTGTCAATCTTACCCAAATTCCCTATGGACATCATGCAATACTTGTTGATCCTTTTTGTGGGACAGGTGGGTTTCTTATCGAAGCAGGATTGATGGGGTTTCAGGTAAAAGGGTATGATCTTGACCCTCGAATGATTACTAAATGTGAACAGAATCTTCTTCATTATGGTATTCAACAGTATGAACTTTTTGTGCAAAATGCATTAACACTCACCACACCATTTCCTTATCTTGTCATGGATTTGCCGTACGGAAGAAACACCAGCAAAAAAGGATTATCTGAACTGTACTTCAATGTTGGCCGTTGGTTACAGGATGTTTTGCTTGAAAGGGCAGTTGTTGTTCTCCCCCATACCATTGATCTACAACAGTTGTGGAGTTCTTTTCGTTTAAATTGTAAGCAACGATTTACGGTCTACATTCATCGTTCATTGACAAAGCAGATTGTTGTTGTGAAGCATACAAACACAGGGTAAAGGGTATCATAATATGGGCATCACACTATGGGCATCATATTCTGGACTTCATATGCAGTAGATTCGATTTTAAACTAACCTATGCCGCCGCGACTGGCGGCATGACGGACATTTTGTGCGCAAAATGTCCTACTCGCCACCCCGAATGGGGCAACCCCCTGCTCGCCATGCGCCAGCGGCGAGTCCTCTGACTGT
>JACPJR010000034.1 GCA_016187565.1 Candidatus Woesearchaeota archaeon | reverse complement strand
GGTGATGGAAAGTTTATGGGTTCAGTTGGACACATCACTCTAGAGAAAGCAAAAGAATACGTAAAAAATCACGAGACTCATGACGCCAAAGACTTACTGACTAGGAATCCCCACCATTTATGGTTGGGGAGGACGTCAATTCTTCGCCCCACGACTTGACAAAGTCAAGGTCAAACAGGAACTCCCCTCTTACAACATACTTTTCATTCTCTACTTTCCAGTCCCTTTTATCTTCAAATTTCTTTCCCCATCTCTCTCTTTTTGCCATAAAATCACCTCTTTTTAGCTTTTACGCTATTCAAAATAGCGTAACATTATATACTTGTTGCTTTTTCTATATTACCATGGCAGAAAAAGCGATAATAATGTATGATTTGAAAGGAAAAAGCAATAGTGAAAGAACACAAATAATAAGAAAATTGTATGGTTATCGAGATAAATCAAATTATGATTATAATTATGAAAGAGAAGGATTATTAAGAAAAATTGATTTGAATAAATCAAGAAAAACGGTACTTCATGTGAAAAATAAGGGAGACATAACAAAAGTAGTCACAATACTAAAAGAACTCAAAATAGAATTCGAGTTAGCCAAATTCTAAGGTAATTATTCAACACCGCACGGGGCTTGAGAATATACTATATTAACTACTAATACATAGTAACAAAATAGAAAGATTTAAATACTAGTTAATTATATAGGTTTAGTGAATAGGAATGGCACTAAGTAAAGAAGATGTAATGGGAATCTTGCGTAGAAAATTACAAGACAGAGCAAGTACACTTTCACATTTAAGAACAGGGATGGATGATAGCTATAGGCATCATGAGCAAAAGATAAGAGAAAGTACACAATATCATGACCAGCAAGTTAGAGAATGGGAAGAACGTGGTCGGCAATTAGGTCTTTCAGATAAGGATATTTTGGGTATACGTAGTCAAATTGCAGAACCTGAACCAATAAGATACTGGAAAATTAAAGACAAACCAGTTACTTCAATTGACCAAGTTGTTGGTCCAAGTGTTTCAACTAAAGATGCGATAGACGACCCTACAAAACCTCATCCATACAGAGCAAAAGTACTGTCTCCTTTAGACAAGGTTTTTATTGATGATGTTCTTAAAGATGATATTGTAACAAGAGTTTCTATTCCAGAATTACTTGAAGGAAAAGAACCAGCTTATAGCGGTGTCATTCTTTATGGTCCACCGGGAACAGGCAAGACCATTTTATTGAGGGCTATTTGTGGAGTTTATCAAGCTACTGGTGCTTACTCTAAAGAAGTTTCTGTTGCTGAAGTAAATAGTAAATGGGTTGGAGATTTTGCAAAAAATTTAGAAAGCGAAATTAAGATCGCACTAAGAGAGGCACAACAGAGGCAAAAACCTTCATTTTTGTATTTTGATGAAGCATCTATCTTGGCGGAAAAAGCTGGAAGGGGAGCAGAATCAGTATCAAAACATTATCAAGAACCACTTGATACATTAAAAAGATATATCGGAAATTACAGGAGTTTAGTAATTGCTCTAAGCACAAATTTATTATCAGAGTCATTCGAGGACGCATTAACAAGAGAAGGTCGTCTTACATCTTATTTTGTTGATTATCCAAACCCAGAACAAAGAGCAAGAATGTGGCAACATTTTGTTGGAGTGTACAAAATAATGGAATTAGATGATGTTCAGGCACAAAGGTTAGCTGAACTTACACCAGCAGAACAAGGCGCATTTATAGAAGAATTCTCAAGAAATTATAAAAGTGCAAGAAAGAAGGCATTACTTGCGGATAAAGGCTATAAAACATTAGTAGATGCACTAAAGCATAACCAAAGCATTCCAGATGATGAATTAAATCAATCAATCACATTTGAAAGAGTTTGTGAAGATTTAGCAACTGCACTAAAGGCAAAATATGAAAGAACTGGAGCTGGAATGCCAGAAATTACAAAGGGAATTAATGGTTCAATGAAATTACCACAATAAGAATCATGATCAAATAAAAAATATCATTAAAAACAAGCCCCGATTTTCATTAAATTCTAGTCTGCTTACGCAGAAAATACATTATAAAATTTATAATAAAAAACTACAGCGACAACTGGGATTTACGGCGGGTTTTCGAACTTTTCGTCTATGAGAATTCTGTTGCCAAAAAAAGGCATTTAACAAGGTTCCTATATGTTATATTCAATAAATTTGGAGTCCTAAAAAATAGAAGGGGGATTTGGTGTTACGGTTTATGTTGTTGCACTCTTTCTTGCAATAATCGAAGATGTCCTTTGATATAACCCAGTCTTCCAAATGAAGGATTATTTGGACCACCACTAGATTGTACTAATTCCAGCTGATAATCAGCCTTAATTTCGCCAACATCTGGAACTCCAAATCCTGTATAAATCTTCTTTTATTTTTCTTTGAAGTTCTCTTTACTGAAATTACGTTTTAGCCTAATGAACAATAAGAAGTGGGAAAAAAACCCAGAAAAAACTTATAGATACGTTAAAACATTTGATTATTTGGTTGCTATGTTCCACAATAATTTGAAGTGCTTTCGGTAGGTTTCAGCAACTCCTTTTGAGGTGATGACGATAGCTATCAATGTTGGTTCCCAGATATTTATGTTCACTTTGTTGCCGTAAATGAACGTGGCTACCGGAGAGCTCATAGAATGTGGGACATATCTAACCTCAGTGTAGTACCAAGGAGGTTTTCGTTCTCCTCGGGTATAAATGCCGTAATACCGAATCTTATGTTTCTTCAAATCGCGAAGAAATTGCTTTGCAAATTCAGGAAGGTATTCCCTTAGCTGTCCTCGTACGCCGAAACCATAGAGTGTTTTTTTCTCTTTTATCATGTCTCTCCAAGCTGATTTCATCCCTTCTTCTCCACGATAAACTTCAACCTCGATGTCTTCGATGCATAGTTCCTGTAGCTTCCTCAGATCTGGCATAAGCGAATCAAGAAACAATTGTTTCTCTTTCAGATACGCAAACAGATTTTCTGGATCAGCAGTCTTGTACTTGGTGGTCTTGCCAACCTTGTGAAAGGTCATTAATCCTTTCTCTTTGAGTTTATCAAGCACATCATAAATATTCGTGCGATGAAATCCGGATTCTTTTGCAATTTCTTTAACTGTAACGGTTCCAAGCTTAAGAACGGTGAGATAAATCTTTGATTCTGCCTCAGACAAGCCGATTTTTGATAGTATCGTTGCTTCCATTTGATGAAGAAAGTGCTCTTATTATTTAAAGTTGTCTGATTATAGACAAATATTATTAATAAAGAAAACCATGCTTCTGTGGCTAAATGCCAAATTATCAACAAGCATATCGAGAAAAAGGTAAAGAGTTTAGTGCTGTCCACCAAAGACAGGCAAGTGTCGAAGCATATAGTAGATGTCGGTATATTCCACCAGAGGTAATCTATGAAGTTACCGTAAGAGTTTTTGAAGGTGCTCCTCAGACAGTTTTGGAAGCTGCAACAGGGAATGGACGATTCTTTGTACCATTTGCAGCATATGCTCAAGCAAACCATCCATCAACACGATTAGTCGGAATGGATATTTCAAAACCAATGCTTGAGGAGCTTGCTCAAGGTTTAGTTGGGTATGAAAATACAGAAATACATCATGCTTCTCTTGAGGATGCAGGATTTTTTGAATGTCTTCATGATGTTGACAGGGTTTTTAGTTTTGCCACGATGCATATTTTATCAGAGCATTGGCAACATGCATTAGACAATCTTGTCGCTTGCCTCTCTCCTAATGGTAAGATCATATTAGGTGAGGAAATAAATGCAGTGTTTCATGGTACTGAGGCAATGTATGAGCACCATGATTATCGATTGACTGAAGTCAGAGAATGGTTTAGCAATGAGGTGCTTCCCGGTCATCTTAATCAAGTGGTTGCATTCTTTCAGCGGTATCATAACCTAAGGTCTGAAGCAGGACTTCCCTTTACGAGATTTAACAGTCAAGTGTTGCATGGTGATCAGAGCCCTGCAGAACGATACCTACGAAGTAAGGGATTTACACAACAAACCTTCTCTGGCAGAGCATTCTCCTGGCTGAAACCTCATTCATTTGCTGAAATCTTGTACTGTCTGGAACAAGGAACGGTAACAACACTTGGCACTGATCTTCCTGATGAGACGAGACAGAATCTGAAAGATGAATTGCAAGAATGTTGTAGATCTGCGGGATACAATCTTAAGACAGAACTCTTCATACCCTCCCAGATACAATTACATGTTTTCGAGAGGTAAAAATGAGGGACAAACTTGCGGAAGTTTGTGAAACAGTAATGCATCTCACTTCTCTGGGAGAAAAACTAATAGAGTTACATACCATTGATCCACAGATTCCGGATAAAACAATAATTACCGTAGCAAGAGATGCTATAAGTCCCGAAACCTCTGGTTACAGCTCTCCTCGGGGAAGTGAAGGGTTGAGAACTCAACTAGCCGAGAAGTATGGTGTAGGAGCAGCGAGTGTTATAGTAAGCGCAGGATCACGTTTTTTGTTACATGGTCTCATGCAGGTATTATTGAAACAAGGAGATAACATCATTATTCCAGAACCTGAATGGGCACATTGTCTTATCCCAACTATTAGTGATCGAGGAGCAACAGTCAGGAGGGTTCAGAGAAAATCTGCATTAAACTGGCGGTTTGACCAGGACGAGCTTGAAGAGAGAATTGATTATTGTACGAAAGGACTGTTGTTGAGTAATCCTAACAACCCTACAGGAATCCGTTTTAACACGCAGGAAATAGGTTATTTGGCAACGTTCTGCAAAGAAAGAGATTTGTATTTCATCGTTGATACAGCATATGAGCCGTTAGCTTTTGAAAAATCTAAAACGAAAGTAGAAAATGATCGATTGGTCATCGTTGGAACGTTCTCAAAAGGGTTTGGGATGGCTGGATTTAGAGTAGGTTATCTCATCTCTAATGATAAAGATCTGCTTGATGGGATCGAGCAATTTATTTATGATACCATCCAATGCACTTCTCAGTTTACTCAAACCGTTGCAAGGTATGTTTTAGATCACGAAGATGAAATGCTCGATAGACAAGTCAGCGATTATAAAAAAAAGTTAGATGATGTTAAGGGTATTTTAGAAGAAAGCTCTGTTTGTTTCACCGAGCCTGACAGTGCTCCGCTCTTGTATCTTCATTTGAATGGCGTAGATGCTGACCGTTTCTCTGAATCGCTTCTTAATAATTGTAGGGTAGCAGTTTGTCCAAGTACTGCATTTGGAACATCAAACCAGTATGTAAGAGTTTCATTAACTGCTGCAGAGGAAGATTGTATCGCCGGAGTAAAAATGATCTGTGAAGAATTGAAAGGAAGAAGATGAATATGGATAAAATACCGAGAGAGGCACTTGTTAGGGATTTGGAAGCTAAATTACAGCATGGAGATTATGTTAGCTCTTTTTTTGATTATTTAGGAGTTGATCCTATTTTCATTGGTAGGGGAACACTTGGGCCTGAGCAAAGCTGGGTTGCTCAACATTTCACTGAATATTTGGTGCTTCATCCGCATCTTTATCGAGGAAAGGATGTGCTTGACATGGGAACTGGGAGCGGTGTTCAAGGCGTAGTAGTAGCACGTGGAGGAGCAAAGAATGTTGTTGCTGTTGACAAGTCCTTATTTGCCTTGAGAAGTGCTCGAAGAAATGCTCGAGGATTAGAAAATATGAGGGTTGTCAAAAGTAATTTGTTTGATTCATTGCCATTGTTCCTCTATGATGTTATTATTTTTAATCATCCATTTTTAGAAGGAACGCCAAAGGATGATATTCAGGGAATCTACATAACTGAACCGCAAACATTAGAACGATTTTTTGATGGTTCTCGAAGTTATTTATCAAAGGGTGGAATGATTCTCATGCCCTTTTCCCGTTTGGGGGATCATCCTCCTGAACGGTATATCAGAAGATTTGGCTATAGGGTTACTGACCAAGTAACTCTCGAAAATCAGTTTGGTAACCATTCAATAAGCGTTATTCAACAGTAGGATTCGTTTGTTATTTCCGTTTAAACATCTTCTCAAGGGTATCAATCGTAAATGATATTACGGTTGGTCTCCCATGAGGACAGGTGTAGGGCATTCGGCACTGAAAGAGTTCAGTAACAAGCATCTTACTCTGTGGAGGAGTTAAGGTGTCTCCTGCCTTTATTGCAGCTCGACAGGCCATGGTTGCAACCATTTTCTGTCGTAGTTCTTCAATATCTTTGATGTTTCTATTTGCTTGCAGACTGTCAAGAAGGTCGTGGATAATGGTTTCTGGAGGAATCTTTCCAAGAATAAAAGGAACGCTTGCTAGTTTATAGGTGTTCATCCCGAAAGGTTCTAAGGCAAAACCCATTGTCTGCAGAAGATCCTTATATTGTTCTACGATCGCTGTTTCGTGTGGAGGAACGGTTATTATTTTTGGTTGGACAAGTTGTTGCACTGTTATCTCTTTTTGTGTATCCATAAACTGTTCGTAGTATACTCGTTCATGAGCCGCATGTTGATCAACAATCTGCAAGCCTTGAGCATCCTCGATAATGAGATATGTTTTTCCAATCTGCCCTAAAACAATAATTTCGGTATCAGGTGCAGGTAACTGGTCAGGAAGTTGGGGAGCGGTTTCTTCTTTTATTCTTCTTTTTTCTTCGCTTGGAAGTAGAGTTTGTGCTGTATGCTCTAAAGGGTATCTTTTTTTTCCTGAATGGTGAATTTGTGGTTTTTGTACTGTTAGTGTGGATTGTTGGATTCCTCCCTCAGCGGTGTACCAAAGGTTATTTTCTTGTAAGGTATTTCGCACTGCACGAAAAACAGCTGCATACAAAGAGCTTTCATGCTCCACTCTGATTTCAGTTTTCTGTGGATGGACATTCACATCAATAGTTGTTGGATCAATGGTAATGTAGAGAACCACGATCGGATAGCGATGAGCAAAGAGGAGGGTATGGTAGGCATCATGGACAGCATTACTGACGATACTATTCTTGACATATCGCTTGTTGATAAAAAGACTTTGCTGTGATTTGTCTTTTCTTGTTAGTTGTGGTTTAGAGATGTATCCCATGACATCAATATCACCAGAGAAATGGATTGCAAGAAGATCCTTTGCCACATCCTTACCATAAATAGAAACAATATTGCTGAGCATATCATTGGTAGCAGGGCTGATAAAGATTTCGTTGTCATTGTGCAGAAGTTTATAAAAAATCCCCGGGTTTGCTAGCGCATACCGAGTAACGACATCGGCTATATGGGAGAACTCTATTTCAGTACTTTTCAGGTACTTTCTCCGTGCAGGTGTATTGTAAAAAAGATCCTTTACTTCAATGCTTGTTCCCGAGGGACATCCGACTTCATTAACCCCTACAATCCCATCACCCTCAACCTGAACCTGGGTACCAACAAGCTCACGATCTTGCTTTGTCTGTATCTTCATCAGAGAGACTGCCCCGATACTTGCCAATGCCTCTCCTCGAAATCCTAGGGTGGTAATCGCAAAGAGGTCATGGATTGTTTTGATTTTGCTGGTAGCATGACGTTCGATAGCTAGGATAGCATCTTCTTTACTCATACCGGTGCCATTATCGGTTACCTTTATTGAGACTTTGCCACCTTCCTTTACCTCTACGGTTATCTGGGTTGCCTGTGCATCGAGACTATTTTCAAGAAGTTCTTTAACCACTGAAGCAGGTCGTTCAATGACCTCACCTGCAGCTATTTTGTTGATAATCTCATTAGGAAGAATTTGAATTGAGCCCATGGAAGTGGAGAGCTCTTTTAAGTATAAAAATGTATTGCCCCCCTACACATGACACTTATTTCAAACTGAAATGCTCAAAAAATAACAACATATAAATAACGTGGCTGTTTTTCATGCCCTATGAATGCTGATTATCAAGAGCGTGAACGTCATGCAGTAGATGCGCTCAAAAAACAGATTCCACGGTCATTGAAAAAGAACAAAGTAAAGGGGACTGAAGGCTTATTCGCAGAAATCTTTGAGAGCGATCTTTTTCCTGAGCATTACTGTGTGTGTGCAGCAGACACTGCAGGCACGAAAGTCCTTATCGCTCAAGCAATGGAAAAGTATGATACTATCGGCATTGATGTTGTTGCTATGAATGCTAATGATTTAGCAACCCTTGGAAGGATAAGTCCTTTTTTGTTCTTGAATTGCATGTCAGTCCAAAGTGTCATCCAAGAGAAAGGCATTACTGCTGAACTCATGAAAGGAATCGTGAAAGGCCTTGAGCAGTCCAATGCAAGCGATGTTCTCCATAACACGGTTTATTGTAATCTTGGTAAGGGAGAAACTGCATCGGTTCATGAACTTCTCGGCGGAATTAAACCAGGTCATGGGTTTGATATTGCAGGAACGATGATTGGATTTATTGAAAAGAAGAGTCTTGTACTGACGCCTCATGATGGTGATGTTATTATTGCCCTAGCAAGTTCTGGAGTGCACAGCAATGGTTTTACCGATCTTCGACTAAAACTATTACAAGGAGATTTCGAGACCAGAGCAGAATACCGGAAAGGGTATCAGGGGAAATATCGCTTGCACGATCTTGTTCCAGGCACTTCAATAACTGTTGGCGATGCACTCCTCGAACCAACAATGATCTATGTAAGAATTATGGCTACTCTTGGTAGTCGTTATCGTATTGTTGGTGTTAATAATACCGGTTATGGGTTGAGAAACTTCAACCGAATTACGGGCTTTGATTACCTTATCACTGAGCCTCTCGAACCCCAGCCTATTTTTTCACTCATGCAACATGCATCAGGCTTCTCAGACTATGAGATGTACCAACGCTTTAATATGGGCATGGGTTTTTTTGTTATCGCCAATCCCCATGATGTCGAAGGAATCTTGTCACTCTGCACTTCACAACAATGTCCTGCAAAGCTTGTTGGCAAGGTACGTAAAAGTAACCATCCACAAACCGTTCTCCGAAGTCATGGAAAAGAACTCGTCTATGAAGGGTACTAAGTTCGATTCGTGTGTTTTTCTCTTTTTTCTTCAAAATGCCTCTTCGAGGTTATTCGAGGAGTATATATTTCGTTTTATCCAAGATTCACTTTGCGAGCTGTAATAGCTCTTGATATTCTTCATCTTCTAATGATACTTTAGTGGTGTATTGATATTCTTCTCGAATACTTATTGCTGAATGGGGAGACTCTTGTGCTTCTGCTATGCTCATAGAGCTTACTTTTTCCAGATCACTCTGTTCAAGCGTAATTTTGCCATCTTCGATTAAATTGGCAATCACCGCAAACGTGCATTCCTGATTTCTACTTTCATAACCAACCTTTGCCAAAATAGCAAGGAAACAATGATATATTGTGTAAAATAGGCTGCTTGAGCACCAATCGGTAAATCCTCCTCTTTGAAGGTAAAAAGTGACTTTAAGATTATGTTCTGCTTTTGCTAAATGATCTCTCGCTGTTTCCATGTTTGGGATTACTTCAACGAGGCCTCGATGTTTCTTCTCGTCTTGTAGTTCTTTCTTTGCTTTATTCAAGCACCAGCGGAGTTTATTCTTTGCGTGACTCATGATATACCTTAATAAACTTCTCCTCACCAACTGCGATTATTCCCTTTATGGCATTTAACAGAGGTTTATCCCTTTTTTTAATATTGTTGACTAAATCATTAAACGTTTGGTATATTGGATGGATCATTTTAATGTTTGCTTCATTGAGTTCTTTTATTTCTTTTTGTAACTGAGGAAAATGCTTTTGGTCGGTCAAAAGAAGAACATCAATGTCATTGGGATTTGTTTTTTCTAATACCGAACCGAAAAGGATGACAAGACTAGCGTTTTTTATTTTTTTTAGTTCTTGAACCCATCTTTTTACTGTTAGGGTAGTATGGCGAGATTCTCGTGATAATATTAATCCTACATAGCGATGAGCATAGGAGCTTTCAGGGTTTATATGATAGATTACAGCGTTTCCTATTTTTTTTGATGTTAAGATTGATTCGCTTTCCAGACGTTTTAGTATTTTAAGTGCACCCATAGCAGTGATTCCCACAACCTTTGCAAGACTATTCGCATTATAATCTACTTCTGGACTTTTTACAAGTTTTAGTACAATATCCATTTCCGTTTTGGTTATTTCTTTCATATAAACTCCCAGTTTAAATATTTAAACTACGGGTATATAAATGTTTGTATCCAGATTCATTTCAGGTGAAAGTACTTTTCAGAAATTAATGTTCCAAGGTAAAACGGGCAATGTGTTTGATGCTGCTTGCTGTGCTCTTCATGATCTCAATGATTCGTATGGTTGAAGTATTGTAGTGAGATTCAAGAAAGGTGTTGAGGTCCAAAATAATTTCCTTATTCTTGAGCTCGGTGGCAAGAGCACTTTCTTTATCATCTTTGTAAAAGGCCTGCATGGTTCGGTTGTATTCTTCGAAGAGATTTCTCTGTTTCTGGCAGAGTGCAACAGCAGTTTCTTTATCGAGCCCAGATGGATGTAAATACCTCCTCATCCGTTTTGTCTGATCCCCTATTTTTTCCAAACAAACAATAATGTGCCAATGACGGAGGAGTTCAAAGGGTGTTTTTTCCATCAATTTTGCAATGCGAGGATCAATCAATGCTTTGTTGATCACCCGATGACTGAGAAAATGAAGCCTATTAACGTCAATATCTCGCTCTGCAATACTCGCATAATTATCTGTTGTCCATGGCTCAGCAGCATCTTGGAGCATACTCCGCACAATAATATCCATTCTCCTGACAGAATGTTGCAACGAAACCTCTTGGAGGTTCAGCAGATCCTTTGCAATGATTTTTTCCGGGGTCTGCTCTAAAATTTCAAGTCCTGCTAAATTTCGGATGGTACTCTTAATCTCACGCACATATAATTCGAGTTGTTTTCCCGCAATGACAATGATATCATTACCACTCACATATCCCGCTATGATCTCTGCCTTTACCCCGCCCATGGATTTACCATCAACATTGATATCTTGTCGTCGTTCAATAGCTTTAGGTATTTGCTCAGCAGGAGAAATAACCAAGTGAGGACTCTGCTCGATAAGATGGAGCGTATCCCCTTTGTTGAGGTGATTATCTTGTACCCATTTCTTAGGTAATGATACGACATACGAGCTCTTGCCAAAGCCGATAATACGTCTTATTGCATGCATGTTTTGTGGTCTTCTGAAATCATAATCATTAGGTTGCTCTCGGAAAAGGTAAGAGTATATACAAGTATATATACTATATGCTCAAGATATATATAAACCTAATGCTCATAACCTTTACTAAGCAAAGAGAGGTGATCACCATGCGTCCGGGGAGACAGGTTCACGGCTTTATGTACGATTTCCATGACATAAATGAAGATGTTTACTGCGAAGAATTTCGTGAGGAATTACTTGATGACGATGAAATGAGTAATGAGGAAGCAGGTTTTATGCAAGGTTATCAGGAAGCTTCTTAACATCGCGTAGGTGCCCCGAGACTGCCGTTTGCCCTATTTCTCGGGGCACGTCGTTTTTCTTGGTCACAACGCTTTATTGCGTTTCAACTCTGCGTGACCTGTTGCGAAACCTTTATATAGATGGCTCAATGCCAGTAGCAGTGTGGATAAAGTGATTTTATCCTTCTTATCAGCAACTTTTTTCAGCAAAAAATCCTCAAAAACAAAGCAGAACACATGAACGAACATGAGCAGTAGCTATCGAGCAGAGGACATCCAAGTTCTTGGTGGCATTGAAGCTGTCCGCAAACGACCAGGCATGTACATTGGAAGTACAGCAGAACCAGGGCTTCATCACCTTGTGTATGAAGTTACCGACAATAGCATCGATGAGGCTCTTGCAGGCTACTGTACAAAGATTGTTGTTATTATTCACAAGGATAATGCAGTTACGGTTATCGATGACGGTCGTGGAATTCCGGTTGATATCCATCCCAAGTTCAACAAGCCTGCACTCGAGATCATTATGACCAAGCTCCATGCAGGAGGAAAATTTGAGAAAGGGGCTTATCAGGTAAGCGGTGGCTTACATGGGGTTGGCTTATCCGTTGTTAATGCGCTCTCCAAACAATGTATCATTGAAATTAAGCGTGATGGAAAGACCTATCGACAAACCTATGCCCAGGGAAAGGCCATTACAGAACTCGAGGTTATTGGCCCTGCTGAAGGTACAGGAACAAAAGTTACCTTTTATCCTGATGATGAGATCTTTACGGTAACGACCTTTAATTTCGACCTGCTTGCTAAACGAATGCGGGAATTAGCATACCTCAACAAGGGTTTAAATGTCCGACTAAAAGATGAACGAACTGGCCAGGAACTTGAGTTTCAATATGATGGGGGCATTGTTGAGTTTGTTGCCTACCTCAATAAAAATAAAAAGCCCTTTCATGAGCTTATCCATATCGAGAAAGAAAAAAATGGGGTGTATATCGATCTTGCTATGCAGTATAATGAAGCCTATACCGAGAATACACTCTGCTTTGTTAATGATATCAACACCGTCGAAGGAGGAACGCACCTTTCGGGGTTTAAAACTGCACTTACCAGAGGTTTAAACAGTTATCTCGAAAAAGCAAAGGTAGGAGATGATACAAAACTCTCGAGCGATGATGTCCGTGAAGGGCTTTCCACCGTACTTGCATTGAAGGTTCCTAACCCCCAGTTTGAGGGCCAAACAAAAACAAAGCTTGGCAACTCTGAGATAAAAGGTCTTGTTGATTCAATTGTTAGTCAGGCCTTCCAGCAATGGTTAGATGAACATCCGAAGGATGCACGGTTGATTGTTGAAAAGGCATACACCGCTGCCAAAGCACGGGAGGCTGCCAAGAAAGCACGAGAGTTAACGCGAAGAAAGTCTGCCTTAGAAGGATCTTCATTACCAGGAAAACTCGCTGATTGTTCTAATCGGGATCCAGCACAATGTGAAGTGTATCTTGTCGAGGGAGATTCCGCGGGCGGCTCGGCAAAGCAAGGGAGAAATCGAGAGTTTCAAGCAATCCTTCCGTTGCGTGGAAAAATCTTAAATGTCGAAAAAGCTCGCATTAATAAAGTGCTTACCAGTGAAGAGATTGTTACTATTATAACCGCACTAGGCACAGGTATTGGAGAAGACTTCGACCTGGCAAAGCTCCGTTATCACAAAGTTATTATCATGTGTGATGCAGACGTTGATGGACAACACATTACGTGCTTGATTTTGACCTTTTTCTATCGTTACATGCGCCTGATTATTGAAGGAGGGAATCTTTACATCGCTCAACCTCCCCTCTACAAGATAAAGAAAGGAAAGGATGTCTATTATGTATACAGTGATGCAAAAAAAGACGCCCTCCTTAAAGAGATCGGTGAGGAAGGAACGGTTATTCAACGGTATAAGGGCCTTGGTGAGATGAATCCAGACCAGTTATGGGAAACAACCATGGATCCTGTGAATAGGTCATTGAAGCAAGTCACTATTGGAGATGCCATAGAAGCTGATCAGATCTTTGAGATTTTGATGGGCGATGAAGTGGATCCTCGACGAGAGTTTATCGAGGCCCATGCAAAAGAAGTTAAGAATCTTGATATTTAATGGAGAATAACGACCAAGCATCTCTTTTCCAAGATGCCAACATTTATAAACCAACCCTTTTTTCCTAGCGTGTTATACCAGAATGGATAGTAAAACAATAATGTTGTGATGCATAATGGCAAAGGAACAAAAAACAGTCAAAATACGAAAGAAACGATGGTTCAAGATCTATGGGCCAAAGATGTTTGGAGAACCAGAGATTGGAGAGGTTCCAACCTACGAGGCAAACACACTGAGAGGAAGAACGCTTGAAATAAATCTCATGGATATGACCGGTGATCCAAAAGCACAGAACACGAAGCTTACCTTTGCTGTCGAGACAGTTGAGGGAGATAATGCATATGCCATACCAGTAAAATATCAAATCATCCCTGCAACCATCAAACGATTGGTGCGAAGAACAAAAGATAAGGTAGATGCATCATTTCTCTGCAAAACCAAGGACCAAAAATTAGTACGATTTAAACCACTGCTCATCACTAAAAATAAAACAACCAAATCTGTCCAAACTGCATTGCGGAAGACCGCTCATGCTTACTTACAAGATGCAGTTCATAAGTTAACCTACGAAGATTTGATTCTTCAGCTCGTTAATCACAAACTCCAACGATCGTTAAAGGATCTTACTTCCAAGGTTTTCCCGCTAAAGGTGTGTGAAATTCGCATTGTCCAGTACGAAGGAGAGGCTCCAGCAAGCGATGCTGCTCCACAAGAACCGGTAACAAAACCGGCTGAGGAAACAGGAAGCGAACACGCTTCTACTGAAGAAAAAGACGAAATTAGTGAGCAGGAAAGTGAGGCATCAGTAAATCCCAGTAAGGAAAAACCTACCGAACGAAAAACCTCCAAAACAGTGGTTGAAGACGTGGAGGAGGAAGCAGAGGAATAGGAGCGCGTCATGCAAACACCTGACGTTCTCATTATTTTTGGTTCTTCTTCTGATAATAAGGTCTATAACAAGATACTTCATTGCTGCGCGAAAGAACATATTGCGGCAAAACTTATCGTGGCATCTGCCCATAAATCACCATTGTTGTTGGGTAGAATTCTTGAGAAAGAGCAAGGATACAACGCAATCATTGCAGGTGCAGGGCTAGCTGCACACTTGCCTGGTGTTGTGGCAGCAAAAACCATACGCCCGGTCATTGGCGTTCCGTGTCATGGAAATTACCATGGCCTAGATGCACTCCTTTCTGTCCATCAAATGCCTGCAGGTGTTCCTGTTCTTGGTCGTGGCGTAGATGGTGGTACTGATCTTACTGATCTGCAGTGTATTTTCCAGCAGTATGAGCAGGTGGTGTTGTCTGGAGAAACAACACATGAACGAGTAACCGCATGTACTGACATACTTCAGCAATTTGGTGTGCCATTTTCAATAAGAAACCGAGAAACTGAGGCAATAGCTCCTCTATCATTGATCATTCATTTCTCACCATTGTCTTCATTTACTTTCGTGAAAAATGCATCCAAGCAGTTGGTTATCAATGTTCCGCTGCATGAGCAAGCAACAGCACAAGATGCTCTTTCACTTCTAAAACTGACTGAGAAGGGATTTTGGGTCGGTCTTAACCGAGCAGAAAATGCTGCTCTGGCTGCAATCGAAGTGATGAGCATGACTGGAAAATATGACCAGCAGCTTCATGCCTATCGAAGGAAATTAGCAGAAGCATTTGAGAAATGATAGTCGGGTAGGATTTTCAGCGTTCTTGTAAAAATTTCGGCATTGTTTTTTCTTTCTGATACCTTTCCGACGAATGTGTATCCTTTTCACTCTTTGCAATAGTTCGCTTATTTTTATGCTGCAAACACCTATTAATCTCTGATTTTTCTCAGTGGGTATGGCAATAATAAACAACCCACACAACTTTCGTAACCAACTATACAAAAAGCAGCAGATATGCACAAAGAATAAGCGTTTATGTCATCGTGGCTTTACCTATAGCCCTGTCATTTTTGGTATGTTCGTTGGGCTTCTTTTTCTCCTGCCTCTTACGTATGCTGATACCTATCAGGGTCATGGTGAGTATCGCGCTTGGGGAAATGGAACGTTGTTGTTCTATGGTGATGGCACGGTCATGATTGCAGGAAAAGACCTTACGCTTTGCCTCTATCATGGAACTATCAAAGCAATGCAAGGAACATGGTACGAAGAGCAGGGTTGTCTAACAAGTAGGAGAGGCGTTATCTTTTTAGAGGCTGACGGGCTGAACTTTGATGTAGCAACAACTGAGGCGTATCTTGAGGGAGATGCCATGGCACGGGTTGATACTGAAGGAAATTGGTTCTTCCAGAAGAAAAAATAGATCATAAAGAAGATCGATTCTTTATTTGTCTTTTTTTGAGAAGAGTTAAAAAAATGGGGCTGCCGTGACTTTCAGTTAATCTTCTTTTGAACACGGGATCACGTGCGCCCCGGGCACGTATCATAGTCCAAGCTAGACCACAGCCCCAGCTAGTGGATTATGGAACGGTGAGTCATTTATAAACATTGGTGAAGAAACATTTAAATAATGCGTGTTGTTCGATCCCGCAATGGACATTACCATACCTAAAGGAACAAAGGATCTTACCCCTGAAGAGATGATTACCCGGCAGCATGTTTTTCTTGTGCTCCAGGGTTTGTTTGAATCGTATGGGTACAATCCGCTTGAAACACCGTGTCTTGAGCGCGTTGATGTTTTGGCATCAAAATATACTGGTGGCTCAGAAATTTTGAAAGAGACTTTTAAACTCAAGGATCAAGGTGGCAGAGATTTAGGTTTGCGTTATGATCTTACGGTTCCTCTTGCGCGTTATATTACCATGCATCCGAACGTGAAATTGCCCTTCAAACGTTATCAGATGGGACCTGTTTTTCGGGATGGACCCATTAAAGCAGGAAGGATGCGACAGTTCTGGCAGTGTGATGTTGATGTGGTTGGTACCACGAGTATGATTGCTGATGCAGAGCTCTTGGCATTAACTGAGCAAGCCTTTACAACGCTTGGTATTTTGGTTTCCATAAAAGTGAACAACCGTAAACTCTTGGACGGGCTTTTGGTAGAGGCAGGGGTTCCAAAGTCTCTGTTAGAGGTTACCATTCTTAGTATTGATAAACTAGCCAAGATTGGTGAGGCTGGCGTCAAAGAAGAACTACAGCGTCATCAATTGACACCAGCAATGATGCAGCGGATATTTTCTTTATTTTCAGTAACTGCAAAAGAACCATTGGCAATGTTAGATGAACTTTCTGGAAAGTTAAAAGATGAACAAGGAAAGCAGGGAATTCATGAACTTCGTGAATTGTTTTGTTTTGCTGACTTCTTTGGCATCAAATCTCTTGTCCTTGATGTAACGCTTGCTCGGGGCTTGGCGTACTACACGAGTACGGTTTTTGAGGCTTTTGTTCCTGATGGAACCTTCCAGAGTTCCTTAGCAGGTGGTGGTAGGTATGATGAGATGATTGGTAACCTTTTAGGAACCAAGCAAGCGTATCCTGCGGTTGGTATTTCATTTGGTATTGAACCAATCTCACTGGTCATGCAGCAGCAACATGGTATAAAGAAAAGCGTTGTGCAGGTTTATGTTATCCCCATAGGAACTATGGCAGCCTCGGTTCGTATTGTCCAGGAATTACGTCAACAGGATATTCATGTAGACATTGCACTCGGCAAAAAAGGAGTGAGTAGACACTTAGAGTATGCAGACAGTTACCAGATCCCGTATGTTATTCTTGTTGGTGAAGACGAGCTTCAAAAGCAAAAAGTAAAGTTACGTGACATGAGGACAGGAAAAGAACAATTGTTGAATGTTAAGGACGTGGTAAAGTTAGTTACGCATACTGCATGATATTCTACCTAAATTGAATCATCTTCTAGCTTCTGTCCAGTCTGCTTCGAACTGTTACCGTTATCTCGTCGATTAGCAGGTAATAGTATTGTTTTCAAAATAACATTCTTGCTTTTTGATGAAGGGGTTGTACGGTGCAGACAAATATGGCTCAAAATCGACAATGCCTAAACCAGAGTCATCATAATAATCATAAATGGATAATACAATAATACCACGAGTGGTAGTTCCCCACCAATTATTTTCAGCAGTTATATCTCTAGAATCCTCATTGACAAAATTATAGTACACATTATCATAGAGGTTATTATTTACTATTCTACTATTGGTGAGCAGATACCATACATCTATGCCTTCACTGTTTCCATAAATCTCATTTGCCTCAATAATAGCTCTATCAACAACTGTTAACCCTATCCCAACATCATTTCCAGTTAGGTTATTACGTTTCATAACGATCTGTGAAACATCATAAAGCTCTATTCCTGTTCCGTAGTCATTGCTACCCGCTATGGTGTTATCAATAACGCTTCCATTATCTGAGTAGTAAATATTTATACCCGTATAAAAGTCACCGGTTACCGTAACATTGCGAATACTGAACTTAGACGACGAATCTATATCAACACCAGTAGACCCACCAAAATTCTTAATAGTAGTGGAACTAAGGGAAATATTATCTGCAGAGTCTCCAGAGATTCCAATAGCGAAATTTGAGAGAGTGCATCCTCTAACACTTGCATTTCCTTTTCTATAAATAGAGATACCAACTCCATCTCCTGGATCTCTGGTCTTGATGGTACTGCCATTACAATCAAGGGTAATGCCAGTTGCATTAAATATCAAAATCCCTGAGGCTACATTATCTTCTAGAGTGTAATTTCCTCTGCATAGGATAACATCCTGGTTGAGGTAAAAATCGTCTTTAAGGCCAATGATCGACGCATTAGTATCATCGCAGTCATTACCAATAATACATGAACTGATATTGTAAGCGTAAGTTCCATCACCGTCATTGTCAGTACATCCACAGATCTGAGCATCATAGGGGACATTTGCACCCGGTGCAAAATAATTTCTTTGCGTACAATAATCAGTGCTTCCCGAATCATCATAAATACCACCACCATAGAAACCATTACCCCCAACCGTTGCTCTTTCAACATAAGCCTCTATGAAGAGATCTACAGCTGGATTATCAAAATAGTTAGAAAGGACAGTTATTTGACTTCCAGAATTAATATCAATTCCATAGTAATTATTATTGGTAAATTCGCTCTTGGTTATTGTTCCACTATCTGAATAGGAAAGATCAATGCCATAATTATTACCAATAGCAGTAAGATTTTGCACAACGAATCGATCTGCATTATCCAAAGATAATCCTTGGTAATTACCTGTAAGGGTATTTAAGAGAAACAAAATATTGGACGTGCTTTCTGCAAGAATCCCCTTCCTATAATTTTGAAAGGTACATCCTTTAATAGTGATGTTTGATTTTCTTTCTACATACATCCCATATCCGTCCTGGTTTTGACCAATAATACTACTTCCATTACAGTCTAAGGTAATACCACTTGTATTGAGGATGAACACACCACCAACCCCTTGATCCTTTATTGAGTAGTTTGCACTACAAAGAACTGAATTACGATTTATATAAAGATCATCGTTAAGGCCAATGATTGACGCATTGGTATCATCGCAGTCATTACCGAGAGTACAGCTTACATTGTAAGCGTAAGTTGTGTCACCATCAGCATCAGTACATCCACAGACCTGAGCGCCATAGGGGACATTTGCACCTGGTGCAAAATAATTTGGCATTGCACAATAATTCGTGCTTCCCGAATCATCAATGACACCTTTACCAAAAAAGCCATTCCCACCGACAACCGTTTGTTGGGAATAAACATCAATCAAAAGGTCCATATTTACATTATCAAAACGATTGGAGAGAATCATAACGCGGTTGCTCGAAGAAAGATCAATCCCTTGATTATTCGTAGTGAAATTACTTTTGGTTACAAGACCATCATCTGAGGATTCGATAGTCATGCTCACATCGTTATAATACAACGTAAGGTTTTGCACAATATATCCATCTGAGCGATATAATGATATGCCTTCATCATTTCCTATAAGCGTATTCAGTGACAATGAAATATTCTGTGCATAGTCGGCTCCAATTCCTACATCATAATTCACAAATGTACAACCTTCAATCTTCGAATTATCTTTCTGCGTGTAGATCCCAGTTCCTTCTTCTAGTCGTATACTACGGATAATGCTTCCATTACAATTGAGTGTTATTCCAGTGGCATTAAACCGTATAATTCCCAGTGTACCATCATCATCAAGAGAGTATCCATCGGTGCATAAGGTTACATTGTGGTTAAGGTATAAATCATCTCTAAGCCCAATGATCGATGGATCTGTATCATCACAATCTGGAAGAATAGAACAGCCACCAAAGAAACTGTCATTATCAGCGTCAGTACAATTTGCTGGAAGTTGTTGGGTAAACTCAACAATCGTTGTATTTTTCGCGAGGATATCAACCAAAACACCATCCCCTATGCCAAAGTATTCGCCATTCACTAAGATGTACCACGTTCCTTCAGCAATTTTAATGGTTGTAGAACCAGCAGGTAAGTAAGGAATAATATATTCCCCTGTCACATTAGTAGGATATTGTGGAGGCTCAAAAACATCTTCATAGAGAAAAATACCTACTACCGGAGAACCATTTTGATCAGTGACTTTACCTTTGACGCTTCCTGCTGCACTCAGTGAAAAGTTAAGTACACGTTCCTGTCCCGAAGACACAAAGTAATCTGTCTTTGTTGTTGGATATAGATTAGATTCTGGATGAGGATACGCAGTAAGGGTGTAAGTACCCTCAGGAAGATTCTCGATAACATATCTCCCAGATACATCAGACTGAGCTGAGGTTATTATTGGACCACTCACACTTACCTCAACATTCTCTACCGGAGTTTTGTTATACAAGGTGAATCCACTAATCTTACCAAAGGCATCAAAGTCCGAATAAAGATAGGATGTTGTGTTAATAGGTAAAGGGTATTCATTGAGGATACTACCATTAGTGTCTGAAACGGTTAACGAAACAATTTGATAAGGTCCATGACGTTTTGAGTTACTAATAGCAAATCCATTAAAATCAAGATCAACAGATTGCGTTCCTGCTGATAAACTTTTGGTCTTTGTTGCTAGAGAGATAGGTATAGCATTTTTATTCCAAAGATGAGCAGAAAAAAAGTAAGTTCCTGAACGGTTAACAGCAACTGTTGTTTTCAGCCGTAAGATATCATACAATCTATTTGCGTTAAGATCAACACCGAATTCCAGTGGTTTACTTCTAAACTCAACTCGAGGCATTTCAAACGAGGTGTACTGATAAGCCAAGGTTTCGTAGATATCATAGGCAACGTCCACTTCAGTAAACAGTTCATTAGTAAGGCTTACTAGTCCTAATTGATAGGGTCCATTGCTTCTTGAAGCTCTTAGTGATACTCCAGCGAAGGTTAAGTTAATAGTGCTAACTCCGGGTAAGAGTGTCGCTGTTTGCTCTGCAACACTAACACCGTCAGCTAAAAAGCCTCGAAGTGTATACATCCCTTGTTCATGCACATCAACATCAACGCTAAGAATAAGCGAGTCATAAAGCGAGTTAGTATTCTGATCAGGTGTAGTCTCTTGTGTTATACCGAGGATTTCAGCCGGTAACCATTCGAACTGTACGGCTTGATATGTTCCCGTGTTGATCGTAGTGGTCTCTTCAAGATTATCACCGAATAAGCGGACTGTTGCGTTAAGGGTTCCATTAACGTTTGCCTTTCGTAGGGCTTGTCCATCAAATGATAATTGAATGGTTTGGTTACCTTCTTCCAAGTAAATCAACAAAGGCTGTGCACCAAACTTTTGTCCTTTCTGGTCTACGAGTAAAGCCTCAAAAGAGTAGTTTCCTGCTGACCTAACATCAACTCCAGCGTCGAGGGTGAGAACGTCAAATAATTGGTTAAGGTTGGTATCGAGACCAAAATCTCGGAATAAGCCAGTAAAGGTTGCATTATTTCCTGTTTCTTGTGATATTCTTCGATAAGCAGGTATGGATTGTTTCCCTGGCTGTGCCCAGTCTCGACTGTAGGTGCTATGCAAGACCTGGCCTTTTAGATCAGCATAAATCTCTCCATCTACTGATTTAACCCTACTTCCTGCACATGGATGATTAGGATCTGGTTTGAGAAAATGGACGGTCGTACTTCCACTGATAAAATAATTTCCTTGAGAAGAATCTGGAGAATTCGGATCAAAACCCTGCAAACTTGCTTCTTCAATGTCAGGAATTCCATCACAGTCTGTATCCGGTCTTCCGTTCCAAATCCCGCCAGGAAGCCAGTTGTTATACACATCAACATGCGTTGTTTCATGCCCGAGGGTTAACGAAACACAATCTGAGCCTGTATGATCTATAGAAATCCCCATGCTAGGAAAGGAAAAAAAACCACCATTTTTTCCACATCCAAGCGGTGCTTGTTTACCTAACGATATACTTTGAAAATTAGTATATCCCCACCCATTATAGCCGGGATCATATTTAAAATACCCATTTTGGTGATCAAAGCCCTCAGCAGTAACTGCTTGATCATCATGCAGTGACCAATACCCAAACCAATTGGGATCACCATTAAATGCATTATAATCACTTCCATCCTTTTTGAAATACAAAAGGGCATTTTTTTCCATTTCTTGCTGACAGGTAACATTAGCTTGTTTCCACGTTACTTTGGCTATAACTGTTTTTGCACCATGAGTATCAATGTTCGGCGTATATTTGAGAGGGTTACCGGTGTTTTGTGGAGCTATAGGTAAATTTTGGTGAGCTTTACTGGATCCATGAGGTGAGGTTGTCAATCTGCTTCCCACTGATTCAACAGTCCAACTTACTAATGCATAGGGCGCTCCTTTTAGGTTTGCTGAAAGCGTAACAATGTTTCCTGTTTCTGGATTATTTTTGCTGCTTGTTCCTTCAATACTAATATTAATTATTTGAAAATCATACAAGGGTATTTCTGCTGAACTTTTCATCTGGTAGGAAATTGGTGTTGGCCAACAGGGACCATCTTTACAGTCTTGGCCAACGACCATAACTTCGTAATGTGTACTGTTGGACACAAGAGGTGGTGTCGTAACAGTCTGCGTAAAACTGTGCGTTCCGAGTGAGGAAAATTCTTGATATTCGCCTAAAAGATCCCATTCTTGTTCTTCCGGGAGTTTTCCATAGATACGAAAATAATAGGTTGGGCAGTACAGTGCATTTGTGTATTCAACAGTTATGTCAAAGGTATTGTTACTCCCTCCAGTGATATTTTGACTACCACAGATTCCTCGTGGTCCACCGGTGATATTGAGTGAGGAAATATCATTTTGCTCATCTGACAGGAGAAGGCCTTCTTGAAATGGCTTAATCAGCCCTCCTGATGCCCTGACATTCACCGTCAATTCATGAAACTCTTCTTTTTCTGTTATTGCTTCAGATGCTTTCAGTGATGCAGTAATAAATCGCAGTGCAACGTGTTCTTGCGTCGCGACGGTTGTTTTATAGGTTTGGTAGACAGTATCGAAGAAGGTGCCAGCTATTTCTTCTTGCATGAGTGGAACTATTTTATCTTCGCTTCCTTCAGAGGACATTGATATTGAAGATACTGGTACTGCCCAGAATCCATAAACCGTTGGATAAACATGCGTAATCTTTCCCTTAAGTGCTTGACAATATCCACAACTTCCTTGGAGTTCTCCATCATTGATTTCACAGAGTGCAGGATCATTAAACTGACTCGTAAGATACTGAACATCCATTTTTTTCATTAAAAGGTAGGTGTCTGCATTCTGTGTTAATAACTTAATTTTTATATGCTTCACGATCTTCTCTGATGGAAACGATGTAACTTCTGTTAACACTGCTAGTTTCTGAGCCATGAACGTTTCTTGTCTTTCATAGCTCATCAATGAGATATCTTCAGTAATAAGTAAACCAATAGAATGTCCATCATCCATAATTGTTGTGATTGCTTCGGGATATGCCTGCATAAAATCAGTCGTGAAGAAAAATGTTACTAATACCTTTTCTGACTGCAGCATCTCTAAGAGTTTTGGTAATATATTCGCATCATGTTCATCTTCAAGATCAATTTGGAGATTTATGATATTTGTTGTTAACTTTCTTTGCTGTATTTCATCTACTGAGCTATAGATTCTTTCTGTGTCGTTGTCAGCGTTGCTGTTGAAAGGAGGAAGAATGTCTCTGTCATGTCTGTTACATACTCCGTTTTTTTGAGGCAATATAGCTTTCGAGGGTAAGACTTCTGAAAATTGTTGGTAGGCATTTTGTTGGAGAATCTTTTTTTCGTGGATTCCGTCTTGTAGTCCTTCATTTCCATTCCGGTCAACAGTATCAATTTCAGCAGTGATAGTAAGAACAGTAATCATCAGAATCATTAAAATTAAAAGTGAGAAAAAAGTTTTTTTCCTTAACATCGAAATAGGATATGCTCTTTCAGAGAACAGTTTATCCATTCTTACCACCCCTTTATAACATCGCTTAATACGGCTCTGTATGACTAGATCTGATCAAAAAACTAAGCCCAAAAAGTGAATAAAATAAACACTCGCAACATTCCCCCTTTTTAGGTAATAGGAAAGCTACTATATAATTATTTCGCTTTGCTGTTTTTTGTTGATTTCGAAACATATTTATAGTTCCTTCATCCGTGATTTATTCTAGTTACCGTTTATCGTCGATTGTTTTCACAGGGGAATGAGTGGGGGTTTGTTGCGTGAATAGATTAAGGAAGTATTTAGCAAAGTATGATCTTTTTTGTACGCTATTAATTGTAGTTTTTTTTCTTACCATCATTCCCTCAGCCTTTGCACAGACCTATACAACCGCTGTTCCACCTCCACTGTTAGCACTTTCAAACGAGACCATTATTTTTCTCGAAAGTCCTGACCACAAGCCGCTGTATGTGACTATTCAGGTTGATCTGGAGGATGAATTAGACAATGAATATATTTTTCAACTTCTTGATGTAGTGGAAGAACATGAATGGCGTGTTCCGGTGTATGTTACTGGAGAGTTTGCCTCACGTCATCCAGACACTGTACGCGAAGTGTATGCACGAGGACATAAAATTGCTGTTGGCGGTTGGCAAAAGGGAGAGGATCTTACCTTGTTTGATTATCCTACCCAGCGTGAACGCATTAATCGTTCGCTCATGGCTATTGAAGATGCGCTTGGTGTTCAGCTTCCGTATCGAGAATTTAGGCCACAACAGTTTCAACAGAATAGGGATACCTTTAAGGCCCTTCAAGATCTTGATTTTCAAATGAATACAGGCTTCATTGCTACAACAGACAGTTACCGTTTTCCTTATTACACTGATTATAATTTCTTGATTATGCCTATCTCAACCATTCAAACGAATAATCGTGAAGTGCCCTTAGTTGATACCTATTTTTTTCCTCAGAATGAAACCAACAATGTTACTTGTCAGGTATGTTTATTTTCTCCACCCGATGAATTATATTTAGGATTAAAGGGAAGCCTAAAAGGTCCATTTGAGACCTCCTCTTTTGGATTTCAAGCACACTCGTCTACTGCGCAAGAATATCTTACGTTGCTCAAGAAACGTTATGATGAGATAACGATGTGGGAACATTATTTCTTTGTTGTTGTTCATCCATCAATCATAGCTGGCGATACTGAACGCTTTACGGTGTTTAAAGAATTTCTTGATTACATCGAAGAAAAAGGAGGTACAGGAACACGGGGACTACAGTTAACGCTTGGAGGCTGGCGATGTGATACCTCTAAAAACAGCGATAATCCTATTATTGACGGATATTATATTTCAGGATTTGATGCAAATGGACCAGAAAGTGCTTTTCCTAGCGAAACGGTAAGTATTCATCTTCAATATTATGGAATGGTTTCCTGCCCTGCGTATTATTTCACGGTTTTTGGAAAATATGAGAGTGATATAGATTGGCATTATCTTGGAAGAGCTTCTATGTCTGGCACGGGTCAGCGTTATTTTGATATAAACGTGGTTATTCCCGAACCTACTAACAATGATCATAATTTCACTATTCTTGCAACGGGAAGGGCATGTTCTGGAACTTGCTGGCCCCAACCTACTAGTTTTGAGGTAAGTGATTCATTCTTGATAGTAATAAATTCGTCAGCATTTATTTCACTCAATGCTAAGCCTTCTCAGGTATCTATTAATAGTACCAGTACCATTGTTGCGCAATTAAAAGATCTACATGGTGCTCAAATTGCAAAGCCCGGTGTAATGGTAACATTTGCAGAAATAACTTCTCCGGAACCTCTTGGCATACTTTTACCACAGAAAGCAATCACTGATGAAAATGGTAGTGCAAGAGCATCATTTCTTTCCATGACTCAAGAAGGTATTGCACATATGGAAAGTTCAGCAAGTGAGTATGCTCCTGCACAAACTTCAGTACAGATTACTCGTCATAAACCAAAGATTACTGCAGTAAAATCACGCTATACAGGAGCATTTATGTATGCCGTCAGTGCCATCAATAATTTTGATACATATGTAGAGTGGACACAGCAAGATGCAGCACCCCTTCGTATTGAATATACGCTTAACGGAGTAACTATTTCCCAACCTGCTCGTCTCGGCAGTCCTCTTCCTTTAGGAGACTATGCAGCTACCCAAAGTTATGACACCGGGCTTGATCTTGTCTTGGGTGAGAACTGGCTAGAAGTGGTTGCTACTGAAATCATTGATGGAGAAGAAGTACGTTCAGAGCCTTATGTCTCCATGGTCTATACGACAGGTGTTCATACATGGTTAATGACCTACTCACCAACACCAGCATTTTATCCTCCCTTTACACTTTATGATAATGGTCTTATCTTTGAGTTCTTCCACATGCAGTTTCCTGATCCAGCAGTTGATGTAGCATTTGACGTTCCCGAGCAGATTCCGATTATTGGTGGGGCATATGGATTGAAGCTGGACGTAGAGGGTAAGGCTGCATACAACACTTTAGGATTAGGGCTTGTAGAGGGAGGAGGAACGGTTTCAGTAGATGTTGGTGGAACAAGTCCAAAACGGGAAATGGGCATTGACATCATGGCCTCAGGTGAGTTAAACCTCAGCCCTCAAATTTACCTTGATGAATTAGGAATTGACGTTACTGGTTGGACTTCGTTTGAATATCCATGGAATTGGTGGATTGCAGAATTTGCTGTTATTATTCAGCCAGAGCTTGGGGGCGGAGCAGTATGGGGTGCATCAGGTCCTGATATGCCACTTGACTTTAAGTCTGGAGAAGTTCATACAGGTTCTTCTGTTGAAGGGGTTGCTCGTGTTGGTACTGAAGGTCTTGCACAAGTTGAAGGAGGATTGGGAGGAAAACCCTCAGGAACTTTCCAGTTTTGCAATGGGTGTGATTATCTAAAAGAATTTCTTGCTGAACTATGGGTAAGGGCTAAAGTAACCTATATGTGGGTGAGTGAGGAAATGCGCTGGGTATGGTCATGGAAGTATCCAGAAACACTTGCTGGCTTTTTTTATGACAGTGATGTGAGTGCATGGACTCCACTCCAACGAGAATATATCCATCATGATTACTCTTTATTCAGGGCAACTGAGCTGAAAACGATTACTGACACTTCTGGCTCGACAACTGAAACAAGTATTATCGAAAACATATTTCCCTATGCAAACCCATCCTTTGCAGTAAGTAGGAATGACTCAAAACTCCTGGTCTGGGTTTATGATGATCCTGCAAAAAATCTCTCCCAGAGCTTTGAATTACAGTATTCCTCGTGGAATGGTCTTTCATGGAGTAATGCCTCTTTTATAACTAATAACACTATTACTGATGTTGGACCAGTTGTCAGCTTTGATCAAAATGGTAAAGGAATTGCTGTATGGACCGTTATTGCTAACGAAAATCTGCCTGTTAACATAACACCTACTGAAACCTTCCCGTACTTAGAAATTTATTATGCCCTCTTTGATCCTACAACCCTACAATGGAGTGAACCGAGTGCTTTAACGCAGAACAATGTCCTTGATTTTCTTCCTTCTCTTGCGTCTGACACTGAGGGAAATCTCATGCTTCTGTGGATACAAGACACCGATAATAACATTAGTCTTATCGGAGAAGATATTCCTTTTGTTGAAGATGTTTACGCTACATTTTGGAATGGATTCAACTGGACAACACCAAGCCTAGCTCTCCATGGCATCGGTATAGATGCTCGACCAAGCTTTGGGTTTAATGGAACTGATGCTTTGCTTGTTTGGTCTCAAGACACGGATGGAAATCTTACTAGTCAGCAGGACAGAGAACTTTTCTTTGCAAGTTACAAAAAAACATGGTCATTGCCCCGTCAATTAACCGTTAATAATTATGAGGATGTAATGCCTGTTGTTTTCTATGATACGAAAAACAATGCAGATGTTCTTTGGGCAATAAATGAGCTTAATCTTACCACCAATGCAACGATCCAACGGCTTTTCTTCACTCAGTACCAAGGTCAGTATGACAACTGGTCAATGCCACAACAAATAACTACGTTTTCTACAGGAATAAATGAACTTCGTGTTGCTCCAGATCGAGGAGATCGTTTTGTGGCAATGTGGGAAAGCCTTTCTGAGCAAGGACTAGACCTTTTTTACTCTGTCTATGATCCACGCTATAATTACTGGAGCACTCAGAAACAGCTAACTCATGATCATGAGATTGAATCTGCAATGACTTTAGGAATTGATTCTGCTGGTATGATATGGACATCCTATCTCAAAACAAACATTACTATCGTCAATGAAACCTTCGAGGGAACCAATATCACGCTTCCCATGCCACATTTTAATGCAAGCCATCTCTATGTTCTTAACCATGAACGGTATACTGATGTTGGTATTCTGGATGAGGGTCTACGTTCTTCAAACGAAAATCCAGAGCTCGGAGAGACAGTTTCTTTTAATGCAACCATTACCAATCTTGGTGATCTTCTTGTAGAAAATATTAGTGTGGCATTCTTTGATAATATGACTCTTTTAGAAGAAAAAAACATCAGTATGTTGCAAGCAGGAGTGAACATCACTCTTTCTCTTGACTGGACCATACCACTTCTCAACGCGTCGCATCTTCTTCGTTTTGTTGTCGATCCATATGATAGTATCATTGAGCAAAATGAATCCAATAATGAACAAAACACCTTTATTATCCTTCCAGATCTTGTTCTATCCTCAATTCACGTGACGTATTTGGAGAATCAGACAATTAATGTAAGCGCAAAAATAGAAAATATAGGAACAATTACTGCATCCCCGGTTATTGTCCGTTTCTATGATAGCAACATAAGTGATGATCACCTCATTGCAGAAAATAACCTTCCTTCGCTTGATGCTAACCACTCTACAACTATCTCGGTTCTATGGAATGTATCATCACTGAATGAAAGCCTCCGAACCGTCTATGGTGTTATTGATCCTTTGGCAACATTGCAAGAATTAAATCAAAACAATAACCAAGCGAGAGGTGTCAGTAAAGTTTTTGCTGATCTTGTTGTAACATCAGAAGACATACTCTTTGCGAATACTGCTGAAGGAAATCAGACCATAACCCTTTCTCTGCTGAACAAGGGTAATGCTCTTGCCCGCGATATCAGTATCTTGGTCTATGATACGTATGAGATCTCGGAGAGTTCTTTGGCACAGGGTTCTTCAGGAGTAGATTCTTTAGTGGCAGACTCTTTAAGTAAAACTAGTGCTGACGGTACTCTTGGTACAGAAACACGACTTCTTTTGAATACAACCCTTTCCTCATTGATGGTTAATAACAACACGCCAATTTCATTCTCCTGGATTACAACAAAGGGAATGCATCAGATTACTACAATACTTGATGAAGACAACAGACTTTTGGAGATTGATGAGGGTAATAATGTTGCTACCACCACCGTAGTCATTGTTCAAGGCATGAACATATCAGGTATTCGATTAATAGACAACGACCGAGATAATCTCTCTAATTATCTTGCTACTGATGTTTTGGTAAACATAAGTGAGCCAATGAATTATACCCTTGTGGGAAGTTTATTCAAAGATCAACAACATATTGCTGACGCATCAGCAGTTGTATATCTTGACCAAGGCATCCGTAATGTCACCCTATACTTTAATGGTTATACCTTTTGGCAGTATTCTCTAAACGGCCCCTATACCTTGCGTAACTTTCGTCTCTTTGATCAAAATGGTGTTCTAGTTAGCCGAGAAACAAGTCCTGCAGTAACTTCTGCATATAACTACACGGCATTCCAACGGCCTCCTGCATTTTTTATAGGAAATTACCAGGACTATGGATTAGATAGTGATGGAGATCTTCTGTACAATGTCCTTATTGTAAAAACTGGAATCAACGTAACCAAAGCAGGAAATTATACCCTTACTGGTATCTTGTATGATCAAAAGGGGAAGTATCTCACAAGTGGAGCGAACTCTTCATTCTTACCTCGAGGAATATATGGTCTGAGTTTGCAATTTGATGGTATGTTACTTTCTGCTGCCGCTGGTTCTGGATCATTCAACCTTACTCGTCTTGTTCTTTCAATTCCAGAAGAAATCGATAATGAAGACCAGCCATATCAAACAAGGATATATAATATTACCAGTTTCCAAGCAGGAGGTAATCTCAGCGGTATTGTTTTTGATGAAAATAATGTGCCCATACCGAATGCTACACTTCGTGCTTTGGGAAGAACGTCACAATCAGTAACTTCTGATGAGAATGGACTCTTTACCTTATCGAATCTTCTTAATGGAACGTACACCCTTATTGCTCTTCCTCCCGAAGGAAGTAATTTCTTGTCAGTATCAAATCAAACGATGATATCCCTTCGTTCCATAACGTATCTCAACATCTCCTTACCTTCAGGTGGGATGGTTCGAGGTATGGTTCGAGCCCTTAATGGAAGCCCTGTTGTTGCAGCACGTATCCAAATGGCTGGATCAAACTCTTATTCAGTAGTAAGCACACAAGATGGAACTTATAACTTCACTGGAGTTATTCCAGGAGCATATACCATTGATATTATTCCTCCGGTTCAGACTCCCCTTAAGAATAGCGCTGGATACATTACCGTCGCTGAGGATCAAGTTACCTTGGTTGATTCAGTGCTCGAATATGCTGCTATTATTGCAGGCAGAGTAATCAACCAATCCGGTGGAGGTGTTTCAGATGAATTAGTGTATCTTTCAGGATTTGAAACGCCATTTTATGCTACGGATGAAAATGGTGATTACGCTGTTCCCATGCTTGATTCAGGAACGTATACCGTTAATATTGATGATCCCACTGACTGGAACATGGTCGTCAATGGGGTATATGCGGGAACAGGCAGAAGCATTAATGTTGAAGCATCTATTAATGGCACAACATGGGTTGATTTTACTAAGACAACTGATTTTGATTACATTGATCTTACCCTTACACCGTCAGATATTTTCTTTTCAAATGAGACTCCACGAGAGGGTTTACCTTTGTGGGTTACAGCAACGATTCACAATACAGGCACATCGAATGTTTCTTCTGTACCTGTTGGCCTTTTCAAGGGAGACCCTTCATTGAATATTTCAATAGGTGCGGGAACTCTCGAGTTAATTCCTGCACAGGGAGAGGTTAATTTATCTATTATCGTACAACCCAGCCTCCCTAACGGGACAAGCCAAGTGTATGTGTCTGTTGACCCTGATAACCGCATCAATGAGATCAATGAAACCAATAATGTTGCTCGTCGTTTGATTAATGTTTCTGAAGATCTTCCTCCAGTGTTCATAAATCCCTCATTTTCTCCCGAAAATGGCTCGTGGGATGATACCTATACCTTTACCGTTAATGTAACCGATCCAGAGGCTGATAATGTCCAAGTCTTGCTCCAGATCTTTGCAAACCAGTGGTGGCAGAATATAAGTACATTGACCTGTAGAGCCTGTGGTCAAATGCAGGAACTTACCTTTTCTCCATCCTTTACACCAGTAGAAAGAAACCAGTCCCTCAAGTTCCGCTTTTTCTATAGTGACGAGGTTCGTAGTCAAAATTACTCCAGTGGTGTTATCAATAGTGGTTACTTCCCTTCAAAGCCTGGATTAGATGGCCCTCAAATAAATGATGAGGACAATCAGCTTGGTATTGTTGAAGGTGCAGGAGCAACTTATGGCAGCTCATTTTATTCGTGGTCTAATCAATTATACACGCTTGTTCAAGAGGGAGATGAATTCTTCGTAACTGCTTCAGATTCAATAAATCGCATTGCTGTTTATGATTACTTGAGTGAACAGTGGTTCTATTATCGTTTGAATGCTACCTCATTGAGAGGAGAGCGAACATCCATTACCCTACCTTTACAAGCGCATATGAACCATTTCGTCCAGATCCAGGTTTTTTATGAAACGCTTCAGCGGAGTTTCCATATGGTCAAGACGACCAAGGAAGGTGGGATGGTAGAGGGAGCTTATGGAGGGTATGGAAATGCATTTACTTCATGGGATACAACTGCGCAGACGCTCTTTCTTCCTGGAGAGCGGTTGTATGTTGTTGCTGATAGTGTTGTCAATAAACTCGGGATATACAATTATGCCAATGATCAGTGGTATTATGCTGACCTTATTAACATTGGTGATGCCGGTGCAGGTGCAAACGCTACCTACTTACCTCGGGGAAAAGCTATTGAGATCACTTCCTATCTAGTAGGTCTTACTGATCACTTTGTTCAGATTAAAGTTCTTCAGGATGATGTTGAAACAAATTTCCATATGATCAAAAAATCTCAGCAAGGCGGTATCGTAGAAGGTGCAGAGGGATCTCAACAAGGGGGTTCATTCTCGCTTTGGTCAACTGCACTCTATACTGTGCCTCTTGTCGGTGATACACTGTACGTAACTCCGAATAGCACGGTAAATACGCTTGAGATTTACGACTACGGATATGATCGTGCTTATACCTATTCATTAAATGAGACCACAAAGCGTGGTATGAGTCTTGATGTAACCCCTTTTCTTGAGAATCATACGACTCACCTCATAAAAATCCGTGCGCTCAGAGATGGTGCTGCTCGCATGTTCCACATGGTTAAAAAATCACCGAATGGGGGTATGGTTGAAGGTGGTTATGCAAACACTGATGCTTCATTTGGTTCTTGGTCTTCCGACTTAATTACCTTTTTTGGAAAGGATGAACGTCTGCTTTTAGCTCCTGATGAATCTATCAATCTGCTTCAGATCTATGACTACAGTGACGATCAATGGTATAGTTACACGCTCTCTAATACATATCCTGCTTACCAGATTATGGACATTACCTCTTATCTCTTAGACCACGAAAATCATCTCATAACCATACAAACCTATTTTGGTGCAAGCAAAAAGAATTATCATCTTATTAAGCGAGTTCCTTTGTTGCAACAGGCCTCTAATGAAACGTCCATTCTCCAGAATGCATCTGTCTTTCCAAGTTCTGGATCTTGGAATGATGACTATACCTACACGGTTGAGGCAATTCCTCATGCAGAAGGTATGAATCTCAGCCTCCAAATTCTGACTAATAATCAATGGCAACAGGTAGCAACTCAGTTCACTCGTGGAGGAATAGTTAGTTTTAATCACACCTTCACTCCTGTTGATCGAAATCAAACAACACAGTATCGTTTCTTGTTTTCTGAAAATGATAGCCAAGGTTATTATCTTAGTCTTGATGGCACTCTTGGTCCTTACATTGATAACAGTAGCTATGGGAGAGGTATCGTTGAGGGAGGAGGAGCAAGCTATGGCAGTTCATTTTACACCTGGGATGATGATCTCTACACTGCTATTCAGACAAATGACCGTATCTTTATTGTTGCCAGTGAACCTATTGACACCCTGGAAGTATATGATTATTATTATGATAATACCTCTACTTATCAACTAGGTAGGATTTACCAAAAAGGGATGGAGATTGATATTACACCTTTCCTTCAACATCACCTTGATGATTTCCTCAGGCTTCGTGTGATGTTTCAAAGCAGTGTCAAGCTTTTCCATATGCTTAAAGAGACTGAAACAGGTGCAATCCAAGAAGGAGGATATCCCGGTTACGGTGGATCCTTTACTAACTGGCAGGGGTATGCTTACACTATGGTATTGCCAGACGACCGTCTGTATGTTGCACCGAAAGCTGACATTAACAAGGTTGGTGTATATAATCTCAGTAGTGGCCAATGGAGATATTACTTCCTTGGTGAAACTGCATCTGCACAACGATTAGTGGAAATCTCCAAAACCTTACGAGAGTATGAAAATGCATTGGTCCAGATCCAAGTGTATGATGATAATAACCAAAAAGATTTCCATTTGATCAAGAGAAACAATCAGGGAGGAATCATTGAAGGTGCTGATGGCAACCAACCGGGGAGTTCATTCTACTCATGGTATACCTACCTGTATACAACCCCACAAAAAGGAGATCAAGTTTACATTGCAGGACCGGATCCTATTGACAGAATTAAAATTCTCGATTATATCACTAATGTTTGGGAAGAGTTCCGTCTGAACAGAACCTATGGACCTGGTGAAGTCATTGATATCAGTAAAGCCTCAGAGCTTTATGCTAATCGTTTCGTTCAAATTAAGGCAGCTCAGTTCTCAACCGATCGTAACTTCCATATGATTAAAGTAAGTCCGGCTGGAGGCATTGTTGAAGGCGCTTACCCTGATGATAGTGGATCATTTTCTCGATACAGTACTGATTTCTCCACCCTCTTGCGAGAAGATGAGAGAATCCTTATTACACCGAATGACTTTATTGACCGAGTGTACCTGTATGATTACTCCTCGAATCAATGGTACAACTATAGTCTTCTAAATGTTTATCCGAAATATGCATTAGTGGATATAACAGAAATAATTAGAGAACATACACAGCATTTTATACGGCTTCAGGTGTTCTATCAGCGTAGTCAAAAGAGTTATCATCTGATTAAAGTAAACACCAAAATGCAGAATTCTTCCTTGCCAGATTTAACCATTGATGCTGATCTTCAATTTTCAAATCCGGATCTCCTTATTGGTGAGTCAACGGTTATCAGAGCAAGAGTTCGTAACTCCGGTCAGGGAGATGCTCCTTATGTTAGAGTCCGTGCCCATGACGGAAGTATGGAAAATGGAACGATCATTGGTACCGTAATAATCACCAAGCTACGTCCAGGAGAAGAGGTCTCTGTTCCTATAGCTTGGTCTAATGTCTCGTTAGGAAATCATAACATTACTGTCTTTGCTGATCCCTTATATGAAATTACTGAAAAAAATGAAAGTAATAATCAAGTTACCACGCTGTTTTCAATTCTTCCTGATGTTTCGCTAAAAGCAAGGGACATTCAGGGAATGTTCTTGCTCCAAAGGATAGTAACATTGCATGAGATCTCGGGCCGTGATTTGCTTGACTATCCAGTAGCTGTTTCTTTGGATACAGCAACCCTTGTAAGTAGGGATGTCCTACGTCAAGATTGTGGTGATCTACGAATAGCGACTATGGAAGGCCAGCCATTAAGCTATTGGCTTGAGTCAGGATGTAATACCAATAATACTCGTCTTTGGTTTAAAATCCCTCGCCTCTCTGCCAACAGTACCTTGACCGTTGCTCTCTCATACGGGAATAATTCGGCAACTGGTCAAAGTAATGGAAAAGATGTTTTTGATATCTTTGAGAATTGGGAAGAAGGCCCGATTAATACAAGCTATTGGACATTGGGAGGAAGTGTCTCACCCTATTGGAGAAAATACAGCTCCACCAAATATGAAGGAAATTTCTCCTCAGGGAATAATGATATTGCTGATAGACAAATTTCATGGATTGAGAAGCAGTTGAATCTTTCCCTGCCTGCATCTCTTGTCTTTTATTGGTCAGTTTCTTCTGAACAGAACCAAGATTTCCTCTATTATTGTGTGCAGAATATCTCATGCAGTCGAATAGGTGGCTATGAAGAGCGCATTTCAGGAACAGTTTCGTGGACAAAGGTGAGCAAGGGCCTGACTGAAGGACTAAAAACTCTGAGATTTGCCTACGAGAAAAATGCAAATACAACAGCAGGATCTGACACGGGCTGGATTGATGCTTTGGTTGTGAGAAAGTATGCACTGGTTGAACCAGAGCTGATACTCGGGCCTGAGCTGATTGTACCAGGAACTGGTGTGCTTTTGGCTACTGTTGCGAACAATGGCGGAGATACTGCCTATAACCTCTCACTTGACTTTTATGATGGTACTCCTGAGAATGGAACATTGATCGGAAGGAGCATAGTTGAGGAACTTGATAGCGAACCTTGGTTTAAGAGCAACACTGATTTGGATAGGGATGGAAATAGCGAACTTATTTTAGGCAGCTATGCGAATGGGATTACGATTATAGATCCGGTGAATAAGACAACATTGTGGAGCTATAATCCAGGTAATTGGTGTAATGCACTTGCACTTGGTGATGTTAATAGTAATGGGAATCCTGAACTTATTTTCTCCTGTGGAGGTACGAGTACCTTTTATGTTTTCAGATACCCTGGAGCTTATCCTTTAGTAAATATGTTTAATGCAACCGTGGATAGACTAAGTTCGGAAGGAGGAATTACCATCGGCGATGTCGATAATGATGGGATTGCTGAAATGATCATTGCTGATCAAGGACCAAGCCCTGATGAAATTGAAATCTGGGGATGGAATGGAAGTACCTTTATCCGGGAATCCACATTCATAGCAGAAGATACAGAGAACATTCATTCGCTTGCTGTTGAAGACGTCGATAATGATGGAACCATGGAGATTATCTTTAATGAATATCGTGATACTAATGCAAAGCTTCAGGTGTATGGGTATGATCATGGAGTCTATGTGCGAGAATGGGTAAGCGAAGATCTTGGCGGATATCTTCAGGGAATTGCCCTTGGTGATACTGATAATGATGGGAACATTGAAATATGGACAGGAGATCGTGATCATTACGCTGAAAATAACAAAGGTGCAGTGTTTGTCTATCAATACATTTCCGCAGGATACTACCGTCAAGAATGGATGAGTCTGCCAGGTGAAAATGGATTTAGTCGACATCTCTCTCCAACAAGCATTGCTGATTGGGATGGAGATGGAAAAGACGAGATAGCAATTGGATCTTCTCGTGCTTTGGATGAAGATGGGCATGTGTGGGTTTACGAATCTGATGGTAATGATGGCTATGTTCTTGAAAGAGACATTAAACTGCCATCTTTAGAGGAAAATCCTACGTCTCCTCTTTTTGGAGATTATGACAATGATGGCGATAGTGAATTGATGATTGGGGACAAATCAGGATGGATCTACATCTACGATTCCGAAGGAAATCTTGAGTGGTCAAATGGTGATTATGGTCAAGATGTTGGTGGATGGAGTGGCGATGCTGCTCTTATCACCGGAGCATTAGATCCACGATCCCAACAGCAAAGTTTACGTAAAGTTGCTTCTCTTCCATGGAACAACAGTGAGGGACTACATGAGATCTCTGTGGTTCTTGATTCGTTGAACATTATTGAAGAAAAAAGTGAAGTCAACAATAGGGCCAGTCAGGAATTTGCGGTAAATCTCCTTTCTGATCTTTTGATCAGTAATACTGATGTTTCATTTTCAACTCCAGAACCTGTACAGGGACAGCTTGTAACCATCAATATTACCATCCACAATAAAGGATCAGCAAGTTTATCCAATGTGCCTGTTCTGGTGTATGATCTCCCCAATATTCCGAATGGATCATCGTCGCTTCTTGGAGAACTTGTCGTTCCACTACTTTCGCCAAACAGCTCACAAACAGTGATCCTTCCACCTTCAGGACAATATCTCAACAACTGGACATTGGTTTCTGGAAATCACACCATCATTGTTGTTCTTGATCCACTGAACACATTTACTGAACAAAATGAGACCAACAATCGTGCGTCTCCATTACTTCCGGTTCAGATAAATGAAAAACCATCCTTTGTAAACTCACAAGTAACTCCGCCTTCTGGCTCATGGAACAATCAGTATCTTTATCAGACACGAGTGATGGATAGAGAGGGAGGAGATGTTTACCTCACGTTAGAAGTATACGCTAATGGGATGTGGAGAAATACCAGTAGTCTGCTTTGCTCTTGGTGTACCGATCGAAATATCACGTTTGCCTATAATTTCACTGCTGTTGACCTGAATCAAACAACACGTTATCGATTCTTCTATACGGAAATCTGGAATAATCTTACGGTTCAGCAGGGATATTATCCATCACAGATCGGACTTGAAGGCGTTGTCCTTGATAACACTCCTTATGGTTTAGGCATTGTTGAAGGTGCAGGAGCAGGTTATGGCAGTTCCTTCTATTCATGGTCAAACACCTTGTATACGGTTGTTGAGCAGGGAGATGAATTTATCATAGCAGCTAGTGATACGGTTAATCTCATTCAAGTGTATGACATGGTTGATGATCTCTCCTATTCATACATGCTTAATCAGACCTATGCTGCTGGTACAGAAATTGACATTACTGGTGCTCTCCAAAATCATCAGGACCACCTCGTTACCATCCAAGCGTTTTATGATACCACCTACAGAAATTTCCATATGATCAAACAAACCAAGAGTGGTGATTTCATTGAGGGCGGCTATGCTGCCTATGGCAGTTCCTTTAGCTTATGGTCTTCCTATATGTTTACCTTCTTCAGAAACGGAGAACGATTGGCTATTGCGCCTGACAGTACAGTTACGAGAATTGGCGTCTATGATTATAATGATGAATATTGGCAGTATTATGATCTCCCAACAAGCATTCCCCGTGGTATGCTTCGTGACATCACGCCACTACTAGCGGCATATGAAAACAAGTTTATCCAGATCAAAGCCTTGAATGGAGCTACTGAACGTAATTTCCATCTGGTAAAAAGAACTACTGAAGGAGGTATTGTTGAAGGCGCTGATGGCAACCAGCCAGGAAGTTCATTCTATTCATGGTCAAGTATATTATATACCGTCGCCCAACAAGGAGAGCGCTATTTCGTTACTCCGGATAATTTCTTTAATAATATACGGGTGTATGATTATGTTACGGGCAATGAACGTCAATTTAATATTACCAGACAAGAAGCATACGCAGCAGTTGATATAACTCCTTATCTCGCTTCTTTTAGTAACCGTCTCGTGAGTATTAGTCTTTATCAGTATGATACATGGCGTAATTTCCACATGGTCAAATATTCTCCTCAGGGTGGAATAGAAGAAGGTGCTTACCCAAGTGGCGATGGCCCGTTCAATAGTTGGAGTTCGGATATGTATACTCTTTTTAGGACAAACGAGCGCATTCTTGTTGCTCCAGACAGAACAACAAACATGGTCCAGATCTTTAATTACCGTACGAATACCTGGTTTAATTATTCCTTACGAAACGATTATCCTGCTGCAAAGCTTATTGACATCACTAATTTCATTGCTGAACAAAAAGGATCATTCATATTGTTGAATATCTATGATGGTACACAGAAGAACAATTTCCATCTCGTGAAAACAACAATAGCTAATCCTTCTTTGCGTTTGCCGCCGGTATTTTTGAATGCTTCAGTAACGCCTTTGCAAGGAGGGTGGGGTGATGAATTTACTTATGAACTAACTGTTGCAGAACAAGAGAGGCCTTTTACCTTATCGCTCCAAATTTTAACCAATGGTTGGTGGAAAACAGTTGCTACACAAAACATAGATTCTCCAGCTCAGGTTACATTTACTTATTTACCAACAGTAACTGATAGAAATCAAACACTAGCATATCGCTTTTATTACGATGATGAAAACACGCAAGGGTATTTCCCCTCTGAAGCTGGGTTAGAAGGCCCAGCAATTGATGCGCAAAGCTATGGCCTCGGTATTGTTGAAGGAGCAGGAGCAGGTTATGGCAGTTCCTTCTATTCATGGTCCAACAACTTGTATACGGTTCTCCAACCCAATGATGAACTGACTATTGCCGCTGATAACTACTTTAATACACTTACCGTTTATGATTACAGCGATGATCAATCCTACACCTATCCTCTTGGTCAGAATTATCATGGAGGAACTGCTGTTGAACTTACTCGCTTGAGTAATCTTTCTCGATATGATAATCATCTTATTCAGCTCAATGTTTATTTCAATAATATTCCACGAAATTTCCATCTCGTTAAAAAAACAGCAAGTGGCGACTTTATTGAAGGTGGGTATGCTAGCTATGGCAGTTCCTTTAGCTTATGGTCTTCCTATATGTTTACCTTCTTCAGAAACGGAGAACGATTGGCCATTGCACCTGACAGTATGGTTACTAGAATTGGCGTCTATGATTATGATGATGAATATTGGCAGTATTATGATCTCCCAACAAGCATTCCTCGTGGCATGCTTCGTGACATTACCCCTTTGCTTGCGGCATATGAAAATAAGTTTATTCAGATCAAAGCCTTGAATGGTGCTACTGAACGTAATTTCCATCTGGTGAAACGAACTGCTGAAGGAGGCATTGTTGAAGGTGCTGATGGTAACCAGCCAGGAAGTTCATTCTATTCCTGGTCAAGTTCATTGTATACGGTTCCACAGATAGGAGAAAGCTATGTTGTTGCCGCAGAAAAACAATTTAATAACATACGGATTTATGACTACAATGGAGGATTTGAAAAAAGGATTAACATCAGTAGACAGAATGCTTATGATACCTTTGACATCACCCCTTATCTTGATGCGTTTACCAATCACCTTGTTCAGATAAGCCTTTATCAGTATGATGTGCTCCGAAATTTCCACTTAGTAAAATATTCCCCTGACGGTGGTATTGAAGAAGGCGCTTACCCCAGTGCAGATGGTCCTTTTAATAGTTGGGGCTCAGAGATGTACACTTTCTTTGGAGAGAATGAGCGACTCTTAATTACTCCAATAGAAGAAGTAACCAATCTTGTGGTCTATGATTATGCAACTGAAAGTGCCACGAGTTATGATACACAAAATGTGTATCCGGCAAATCTTCAGCAAGATATTACTTATCTCTTAAGTAATCACATCAACCATTTCATCAAGCTCCAGCTTTATTACTATAACACACAGAAAAGCTACCACCTTATTAAGACCTCGTTCCGTAATCGAGCTCCAGTCTTAGATCCTCTTGGAAATCAATCTCTTGTTGAGGGAGAAACTCTTTTCCTTGCGCTTCATGCAATTGATGCTGATAATGATCCCCTTGTCTTTGGGACTGACGCTGCTGAAGTACTTCCCAGTGATGTTAGCTTTAATGCTATAACTGGCGAATTCAGCTGGACTCCAACAAGTAATGACTCTGGTGTCTATGTTGTTACCTTTAATGTCACTGATGGGACAGCAACTGATCAAGAAGTTATCAGTATTACTGTTGTTGATATGACCCAAAATAGCCCACCGTACCTCCAACCACTCTCCTCGATTACCATTAATGAAACCCAACAAGTAATGATACAAGTGAATGCTACTGATCCAGAGAATGATACCCTTTCTTTTATGATCAATGATAGCCGCTTTGTACAACAGGACAATGTCTTTACTTGGAATACCAGTTATGATGATGCAGGGAATTATACCTTTTTAATTACCGTAAGTGATGGTGAATTCATGGTGAGTGAACTGGTGAATGTAACCGTGCTTGATCTCCCTCTGGTTTATATTGTTGATAATAAAGATCCTGGATTTGTTATTGTTGCTGGCGCATGGAATCTTATTACGATTACGAATGCTTATGCAGGAAATACTCGCTATAATGATGCAGGAACAGGGCTAGAGAAAGCAGCATGGCTTGTTGATGATCTTGTTCCTCCCGCAACCTATGATGTCTATGTTTGGAAATTTGAGCATCAATATCTTGGTCTTATGGCTAAGAATGCGCACTACCAAATCTATCATCGAAATGGTGTTTCTCCATGGATCATCCGTAATCTCTCTACACTAGGAAATGAATGGATCTACCTTGGCCAATATGAATTTGATAATAGCCAAACTGAGGGAGTACTCGTTAGCGATGAGGCCAATGGTTATGTCCTTGCCGATGCTGTTCAATTGATCTATGTCAAGTCATTAAGTAGCTTAGAAAGCTCTTCACAACCTTTACTGGATCCAACCCTTTCCTATCCGGATAATGAAGATCCTCTGCTGAGCTTTGGTTCAGTCCGTGAAGAAAACAAAGAAAAGAGTGAAGAAGAAAACGAGTCAGTGGTAAGCCCTAGCTAAAATAAACGGTTGAATTCTCTCTTATATAAAGGGACTTACGAAACCGCTTGTTTCGGTGCTTTTTGTGCTCTAACTCGTTCATAAAGCTCAATATACTTTCCTACGGGATCTCTTGTACCATCCCATGAGAAGTCTTCACGAAGAACATTACCGAGTGCTCTTCTCCATGGCTCTCCTTGCTTGAAAGCGTCTCGTGCTTGGGTTACCGCACGAACAATACCTTCTGGGGTGAGTTGCTGAACCATAAACCCATATCCCTGCTGACCGTCAAAAGGCACGACGGTATCCACATGCCCATCCACCCCAGTAACAATAGGTAATGCACCATAGCGCATCCCTTCCAGAACAACTAATCCACAAGGCTCGTTTCTTGATGGATGGAGGATGGCATCACTCCCTGCCAATACCAGATGTTGCAGTTCTGGAGGAGCAAAGTACGGACGTCCTTTCATATTTCCGTTCATCTGTTGAAGCTGTTCTCGTAGTCGATCATTACCGGTCTCACCAACAATAAGGAGAGAGATGCCATCGATGGTTGCAAGTTCGCTCATCGCTTGCATGACCACATCAATTCCTTTTTGCTCTTCAAGTCGTGCCATCAGCGTGACTTGCATTTTCTGTCCATCAGGAGAAATACCCAGTTTTCGGTGCAGATCGTATTTATTTCTGCCTTTGCCATATCCTACTGATTCTATATTTGTTGGATCAAAACGAAAAGTATAAGGGTCTGTTTGTGGATTCATGAGCTCATAATCTAGTCCGTTGAGAATGGCTTCCATACCATTCTCTCGCATTCGTCTTGCTACACGACCATCAATGTCACTCTCATTTCCCAGAATTCTTCTTGCATAGGCCGGACTTACGGTTGTTGTTGCATCGGCAAAATGAATACTCAGTTCAAGGAGACTGGTGAATAAGTCTCGATCAATCTGCAGTGCTTGTCGTTGTCTTTTGAGAAGTTCTCCTTGAGAACTATCTTCTTGAGGAGGGGGACAGGGAACTTCGCCAATATAGCTTGCGTTATGAACCGTTATCACGGTTGGAACCCTTGAGAGAGTTGGACTCTTTGCTAAGAAATAAGCAACTGGGCCAGCATACCAGTCATGCGCATGGACAACATCGGGCTTCCAGGAAGGATCTCCTGCAGCAAGTTCCTCAAGTGCTCTGACCGTTCTTTCGGCAAATTCGACTGCTGCATGAAACGCTGCACGGCTACTTTCCCTGTAAGCTACTTCTTCAATGGTACTAGGACGTTCAGTGTAGGAAACGGGTCCTCCGGAAAAATGTCCCTGAGCACCCTCAACATTGTGGACAGGTATTGCTGAAAAAATGTCCTTATGGGGATCCCCTTTTTGAGGTTGTAATAAAAATTTTTCATTGCGTGGTGTTCTTTCATACGCTGGAAGAAACACGCGCATATCATAATTTCTCCCTTGTAAGGCATGTGCCAATCCAAAGGTTGCCATTGCCAAGCCACCGACCATTGCTCTGCCATAGAATTCTGGTGTTACCAATGCAAGGTTTGTTTTTTCAGTCCTTACCATTACCATTGTTCTCCCCCTCCCCACCTAAAAAATCGTGTACAGGATTATGACAACAACACTAAGGATTATTTACTTCTGCGTAAGGTGTTTTACGTACGTGGATTTAACGTTCCTATTCAAGCGTTAAGTCAGCAACGTCCTTGAGCACTTGTGATGAGGTGATGTCCTCGCTGACTCTGGTACTGCCACAGTACGGGCAGGTCTGTTTTACCCGTGAACCTTTTTTGATAGTAAATTTATACTGGCATTGCCAACAGCGATACCGTGTTGCTGGTGGAGGAATTATAGGTTTACTTGGCGAAGGTTTTGCTACTGACTTTATCTGAGAAGAAGGTTGTAGAGAAGGAGTTGTTCTTTTGCCCATACTTGGCGTTGTTGCTGTATAACAGGTCATGCACACCAGACGATTGGTGTTTGTGTATCTCATGCGTTCAAAAGGAAATTCAGCTTTACAACTGGTACATTTGAAGAGATTTTCCATAATCTCACCTTTTTTGACTCCGCGTTTTCATTTACTGTTTCTGAACCTATCGTGGAGTGTCTCTTCACGGCAAAGAATGGCTGGACGTATATAAATCTATCTTACGCCTGCTGGAATGCTGGTTGATAGGCTGGCGTAAAAACATTCTTGCTTCGATCTTTGACATCACGGTACTTATCTTTCAGCGTGTCTGCCAATTTTGTAGTCCATCCTTTATACATTCCTGTTGCCTTTTCAAAGCGATAGACTGCATCTCGTACCATGGCTTTTTGTGCAATGCGTCCCAAGCCCTGGTCAACAAAGGTTAGTCCAGGAACATAGCTTACTAATCCTTCAAGGATATTCTGTGCAGCTCCTCGATAATCTCCTGTTCGTAAGCCATAGACTAAGGCGTATGACTTCTGGGGTACTTGTGCCAAGAGGTTCAAGAACTTTCCTCCTAACGCACCGATGAAATCACCAGTTGCCAAAAACCAGGCGTCTGCACTGTATCCTATGGCATGACCTAGGCCACTTAATTTTGCAGTTAATCCACCAAAGTGATTTTTGTATTTATCGAATGATTCACTGACCGCAGTTTCCAAGGTGTTGCGATATGCTGGGTTACTCGCAACCATATTTCCAACATCGCTGTAGTAACGAGTAATGTAATCGCTCAGTTCTTCGCGCTTTGCAGGCATGTAGGTAAAGAGATCACGGATGCTGTGCATGGTTTGCTGCCTCCAGTTCCTTGAGTTTAAATGCCTTGGTGAATTCAAGTACGCCCAGTAATTTTCCCTGGCGTAAGACCGGAATGGAATACGTGCCAAGCTCAATCATAATCTGGAATGCTTTTTCATAGGTGTCCTGTAAGGATACTGTTCTGACTCCCTTGGTCATTATTTCATGGGCTTGTATTTTCTTTGGGTCTTTTTCTTCTGCAAGGACCCTGTTGTTTAAATCAACGCTTGAAATAACTCCTACAGGTTGATCCTTAGTATTGAGTACAATAAGGTGACGTCGTTGGGTATCTCGTAAAATGCGTGACACCTCAAGCACGCTTTCTTGTTCTCTGCAAATAACTGCATCAGTCAGATGTTCTGATTTAATCATGGTTGGTTGCCTCCTGTTTGTTCTCCTGTTTCTTGTAGTTTAGGACTTTCCTGTGGTTTATGACCACTATAGCGATCGACAATTCTATCATGGATAGCATCATAGGCAGCATGCATACCATTTCCTACAAGCTTCAGTGGATATGCTACTAGACGGGTGATGCCATTATCAGTAGGTTTTCCGACAAAAGGAATCCTTCGGACAAGGAATTTTCCTCCTAAAACAGCTACTGCTGCAAGCATTGGTCCATTAACCGTGTAGTCAAGGAATTGTCCACCATGGTAATCCTGAAGAGGAACCTCATCTCCTACTGCTTCCCTGGTTTGCTCAACTTGTTGCGTATAGTTATGAACATCCTTTTGTGCTCCTGCAACATCATCGATGGTTATATCGGTTCCTTTCCTTGCCTTTTCCCACAAACTCTGTTCAACCTTATAGGTGTTTCGTACGGTTCCGGTAACTGCATCTTGTGCATAGGTACTAATGCGTGGGAATAATGTTCCGAGGGCTTGATTTTCTGCTCGCGCATTATCGTACAACTGCCGAACCGTATCTTCATTTCTCTCCCGTGCATCATATGCAGGAGCAACTTCATTAAAAAAGGTATTGATCAGCTCTGATCGTGCTTTCGCTTCTGCTACTGCCTGTTCTTGTGTTAATCCTTGGTATCCGTCTCTTCCTCGACCTTGTTCAAGCTGTGCCCGGCCCTTTTCAAGGCGTGCATCAACATTATCCTTCCACCATCCTACGATCCCATGTCCAGGCAGAGAGCTGTCACTCCAACCATCTCGTATATCTGTTCCTAGTTGATTGGTATGACTTACTGCTCCTCCCAATTGTAAGAGCAATCGCTGTGCCTGTGTTGTAAGCGTCTCATTCTGTTGATAGATCGTTGCTAATTCACGAGTAAAACCCTCTTGGTCGAGTAGTTGCTCACGTAACTGTGCTGACCTAGGATCATTTGCAGAAGTACTGTACAAGGTTTGGAGTGCCTCATCAATAGTTACTTCTATGCTTCGCATTCCTTCAGGACCGCCATGAAGCATTTCTCCAACGGTTCTTCCGCTATGCCGGAGATCATACACAACATGGCGAGCATCATCAACGATATCAGGGAACGTGACATGAATTACGCCATTAAGAACAGCAATTTCAATACCTGTTGCTCCAAGATGTCGAAGAGGTGCTGAGCTATACAGACGGTCGCCAAGCCGGTACATAGACCGTACTCTTTCTGGAGGAGAACAAGGGTCATTCCCATCTCTTCCCGCGGGCATGTTTCCATCAGTATCAGTATTTCCAGGTAGTCCAGTTGAGGACGTTTCGAATGCAGTGTTTCGTTTCATAGTGTAACCCCTTAGTGATAACATCTATATAAAGTTTTTGTTTTTCGTTATTATTAATCAATGATGTATCTAAGAAAGTATAAGATATAAATAAAAACTTCGTTTCTGATTCAGCACAATACCGAAAATTATATATAGATCATTCGTTTTAGTTAAAAGAATGACCCAACTTTTGCCTGTCTATCGGATAGATGAGACCATTGATACAGCCATCTCTCTCGATGTTAAGGACGAGAAAATTCTCGCATTACTCTCGATGGATGCCCGGATGCCCATTTCGGCAATCGCCAAACAAATTCGGCTCTCGAAAGAAGGAACATTTTATAGGATAAAACGCTTACAGGAAAAGGGAATACTCCTGCAATTCCTGCCCGTCGTAGACTTGCGTGACTTTGGCTATGCAACCTATCATGTCTTTTTCGTCATTAACGAGGCTAACCTTGAACGAAGACAGGAACTTATGGATGCTTTTTTAGCCCATCCCCATACCAAAGGATTGATTGAGTACAGTGACCGTTGGGACTTTGAATGGATCCTTGTTGCCCGTCATGTCCAGGAATTTGATGCTCTTCTTACCGACCTCACGAAAGCATTTACCGATATTATCGTTGAAAAACATAAATTTGAGATCATTACTGGCTTTAAATCCATCCAGTTTCCTCAAACATACGTGCAGGAAAAGGTTATGCTTAAACCCAAGAAAGTAATCCTCAAACAGCTTGATGCCAAGGATTATCTTATTCTGACACAGCTTGCGGATAATGCACGGGCTTCAACGTATACCATCGCTGCTGCACTCGGATTCAGCCCAGATACCGTAAGATTACGCATGAAAAAACTCCTTGCACAGGACATTATTCGCCAGTTTACCATCTTACCCTGTCTTTCCCGTCTTGGTTATCATTGGCAGACCTTGTGCATCGATGTCAAAACCTTTGATCTTCCTCATGAATTGAAATTTAAAGAGTATATCTCTCAAAAACCAGAGATTATACGAGCAGTCAAAGTCCTTGGAGACTGGGATTTGATGCTCTATATCGTCACCAAAAATATGAGCCAAGCCCATAAACTGATCAAAGAAATCCAGAAGACTTTTGTGGATATCATCATTACTTATCAAACATTTGGTGAGTACCGCGAGCACTACTTTACCAGCCTTCCGTTCATTATTCAGAACGCTGTCCTTCCGGGAACTGTCGAGGACAAACCTACGAAAAAAGTACCAGCAAAACATTAATAAAGCAGGTCTAGTTACCTGTTGCTATGGGAACGTCGAGAAATACTCCATCTGTTTCTGCAAAACCTCTGTCAAAATCTTCATCAGCATCTCCTGCAAAACTCCCCGAAAATCTTCTTTTGTTGGATACCCTTTCGGATGAGAATCTCAAGGTGTATCTGAAACAGCAAGGAATTTCTTTAACACTTGAGGAAACACGGAAGATTATAGCCCTTCTTGGGAGAAATCCTAGCCTTACTGAACTCCACATGTTTAACATCCAGTGGAGCGAGCACTGTTCTTATAAGAGTAGCAAAAAGTGGCTTAAGCTTTTACCCACAACCGGAAAAAACGTTATCCTTGGGCCTGCAGAGGATGCAGGAATTATTGAACTTGGTGTCTTTGCTCATGAACGATACGGTTTGGTTATTGGTCATGAAAGTCATAACCATCCGAGTCAAGTGGTTCCGTATGAAGGAGCTGCAACAGGTATTGGAGGTATTCTTCGTGATGTGCTCTGTATGGGAGCCAAGATTATTGCAACAGCAGATCCTTTGCGATTCGGTGATCCCGAAGGAAAGCAACAGGCACGAACAAAGTACATTGCGAATGCAGTTGTTGACGGCATTGCAGGATATGGCAATCCTGTAGGTATTCCTAATCTTGCCGGTGATGTCTATTTTAATGAGAGTTTTAATGAGAATTGTATTGTTAATGTTGTTTGTCTGGGCATTGTAAAGGCTGATGAGATTATCCATTCTCAAGCTCCTCCTGGCTCAGGTGAGGAAGAATATGATATTATCATTGTTGGAAAAGCTACTGATAACAGTGGTTTTGGTGGTGCTTCCTTTGCTTCAGTGGTCTTACAAGAAGAACATGAGCAGAGCAATAAAGGGGCCGTTCAAGTTCCTGATCCCTTTCTCAAGAACATGCTTATTCGTGCAACCTATGCGGTATTTAATGAAATAAAAAAACAGGGAATTACTGTTGGTTTTAAGGACATGGGTGCTGGTGGTATCATGTGTTCAACCGCAGAGCTGTGTGATGCAGGTGGCTATGGAGCTATCATCGACCTCGATAAAGTACCTGTCTCTATCACAGGATTGCCTCCCTACATTATTGCCTGTGCTGAAACCCAGGAACGGTTTACCTGGGTTGTACCAAAATCCTTTACTCCTGTTGTCTTACGGATTTACAATGAAGATTTTGCCCTACCTCAAGTAAGTGAGGGTGCTCAAGCAACCGTCATTGGAAACGTAACAAAAAGTAAGGATTACATCCTTATGCACCAAGGAACCGTTGTCTGCCATGCACCTGCAAAGGTTATTACCACTCCTATACTCTATGATCGTCCGATAAAAGAGCCAACAAAAAAACATACAGAACCTGAGATTGCTGAACCTGAGGACTACAATGCCACTATTCTGAAGCTCTTACGATTGCCACACATCGCTTCTAAATCACCCATCTATGAGCATTATGATACCAATGTTATGGGAAACACGGTTATTGGTACAGGACAGGCAGATGCAGGACTCCTTGCTCCCTTGCCCGGAAAATCAGTTGGCGTTGCCTTAACCACTGACTGCAATCCTGTGTATAATCGTCTTGATCCCTACGGGGGGGCTGCCCATGCAGTTGCTGAGAGTATGCGTAATCTTGCAGCCATTGGTGCAACACCGGCTGCCTTAACTGATTGTTTGTGCTATGGGAATCCCGAGGATCCAGAAAGTTTCTGGTACTTTACCCAAGGTGTTAAGGGCATTGCAGATGCTGCTACCCAACTCTGGTTAAAGGGAACAAAAGCACCAGTACCTCTTGTTTCTGGAAATGTCAGTTTTTACAATGAAAGTTCAAAAGGCAAGAGCATTGATCCGAGTCCCATTATTGCTGCGGTTGGTATTATGCAGGATTACAGCAAGGCCATAACCATGAAATTAAAGCAGGTTGGTTCTGGTCTTTATCTCATTGGACCCCGTATGATGGAGCTTGGTGGGAGTAGTTATTATGGCTTGCATCAGGAAACAGGCATACAGCTTCCCCAATTGGACTTTACCCTTCATCGGAACATGGTGTATACGGTAATTGATGCGATTGATCAACGATTGGTCCTTGCCTGCCATGATATCTCAGATGGTGGCTTTGTTACGAGTGTTACTGAGATGATGCTTGGCGGAAATGCAGATGGAAACATCGGTGTGGGGCTCTCTCTGAATGATCAAGAACGTCTTGATCGTATTCTCTTTAGTGAAAGTCCGGGATTTGTTCTTGAGATTGCTGATGAGCATCTACGAGCAGTAGAAAAAATCTGTGCTCAGTATGGTGTTGATCTTATCAAGATTGGAGAAACAGTTGCAGATCCTTCTCTTACCATTGAGTTCAATGGTGATGAACGAGTAAGGCTTTCTCTCAAAGCATTACGGGCAAGTTGGACAAATGGCGTCAAGGAGGCTCTGGAATAATGGTACGCATCGCTGTTGTCTGGTTTGCAGGACAGAATTGTGAAGAGGAAACAAAACGAGCTCTTGAAGCGGTTGGTCTTCACGCCACGATTGTACGATGGAATGATCCAGCAACCTTATCGACGTATGATGGGTATGTTATTCCCGGAGGTTGGAGTTATGAGGACAGGGTTCGTGCAGGGGTTATTGCAGCTAAGGATCCTGTCATGGATATCCTCAAGCAAGAGACAAAAAAAGGAAAACCGTTGTTTGGTATTTGTAATGGTGCTCAGATTGTGGTGGAGTCTGGTCTTATTCCTGGGACTGATGGAACCGTGAAGCTTGCCTTGGCTCCTAATCGTAATCCAAAAATCGCTGGATATTACTGTACATGGGTGAGGATAATCTCTGAACAGCAACAGTCAGCAGCAAGTTGTGCGATAAAGGAACATACTGTCCTTCCCCTTCCGGTTGCGCATGGTGAGGGAAGGTTTGTCTCCAATGATCCTGATTTGTTTTCCTCTCTTGCCAAGCATAATCAGATTGTCTTTAGGTATTGTGATGAGACGGGGAATGCTCTTGATGAGTTTCCGATTAACCCGAATGGTTCCACAGAGAACGTTGCAGGGCTTTGCAATCGAGAAGGAAATATCGTTGCCTTCATGCCCCATCCAGAACGATCTACGTGGTGGAAACAACTGCCAGAACATGAGGGTAAGTCCTTCAAAGAAACAGAACAACTTGCACCCGCAAGTGCTATTTTTGCATCACTCAAGCAATGGATTACCAAAAAAAAGTAGAGAACAAAGCAGAGGATAACCATGCCCATGTATATCATCTTAACCGTTGAACTCGTTGTTCCTGACACCACTGCATTGACGACCTTGCAGACCTTGCAGCGTATGGGCTATACTGATCTTAAAGAACTCAAACGGAGAGACTACTATTTGTTTACCGTTGATGGAGATGAGAAGCATTATGAAGCCTTCAGCAAGCGTTTACAGACAACGGATGTGTTGGTAAATGTGAACAAGCACCGTGCAACAACAACCTTGATCCGTGATAAACATCCTGAAACTCAGACACCGGTTGTTTTAATAACTGCACGTGAAGATGATGCACAGGGATTGTTGAAAACACTGCAAGAACGATTAGGCATGCACGAGATCCGTAAGGTAAAGAAGGGTGTACTCTGGGAATTTATTATATTAGGTAAATCAGGAAAAAATGTAAAGGCCTACGCAGAACGCATGACGAAAGCACTTTTGTACAATGAACATTACCAAACCTATGAGATGTGGTAGCTAGTTCTTTCTGCCGTTTTTATCCTCGTTCTAACCATCAGCCGGAAGTCTTCCGCCGATTTAACCAAAAGGCAGATAAATAAGTATGCATTTTCTCTTGTTTCGGGGGTTTGTACCATGAAAAAAAGCATGATATTATGGTTTATAACGAGCTTATTCCTAAGCATAGTTTTCACCGCTGCGCTTGATCCTTCGTCAATTTTAACGCCGTTTTCTCCAGATCCTTCTCAACTTCCTTTTGCAAGAACCATTCATAATCAGACTATTCACACCCCCTCTATCCAGGAGTACTTTAGAGTGCACCAGAACTTCACGAATCTGACGTACAAAGAGTTTGATTCTTATGATAAAACGAGCATGAAGATTGGTGCACGCCTGGATACTCAACGTGGCTATATCATTGATAAGGAAAAATACGTTATTGATTTGCTGTACTGTGATCGCAACACCAAGGCTTGTTTCTTCCGCATTAACGGCGTGCCCACCAAGAGATTGTATGACCCGAGGCAGAGCAATGCCAGCAAGCCTTCTGTCTTTACCTTGAATGAGGATGTTTCTTTACAGGTTGCATCCATTACCTTTAATTTCTGTGATCATCGACGGTTCTGTAACATGCCGTTCGAAGCCTATGATATTGTTCAGGTGGAAGTAAAGAGAGGTGAAAAGTAACCATGAAGCTTACTACAATCTTTAAAAATAAATCCAAGCATTATTTGTTGATATGGTTAATATTAACAATAATAACGACTTTCCTTACTATTATATATATTCGGTCTATTTTTTGTGTTAATAAATTCTCGTTATTTTTTTATCAAATGTTAAGTGACTGTACTGCTTCGTTTATACTATTATCTATAAAATACTTTATCTCTTTTGGATTAGTATGGTTTTTTCTAATCTTATTATTTCTTTTTTTGAGGAACGTTATTAAACAGGAGAGAAAGTAATATGAACGCGGAAAGAGCGGGTGCAAGATTTGGTGTAATTGTTTTTGTTGTGATTTTTTTCTCTTTAATGCTACTAATAACCCCAAAGGAGGTAAGTGGATTAGATAAGAGTAGAAAAGAAATTCATGCTGATATAATCAACGAAGCAGGCATTAGGGGAAAAGATTTTGCCGTTTGTATTATAGATGACGGAATTGACTATACTCACCCAAATCTGGGAGGATGCAACTTTACGACTAATATTAATGATGGAAGTTGTGGTCGGGTCATAGGTGGCTATGATTTTGGTGATAATGACAATAATCCAATCCCCTCAGAACTTTTACATCATGGGACCCATGTTGCTGGTATCGTTTCATCTGATGATGACAAATACCTGGGCATAGCACCCGAGTCAAAGATAATAGCTATTAAGGTTGAAAAAGACAATGGGAGTGCTGGTTTTGACACCAAGGAAGCATACTTTGATTTTGGATTTACCAATATTGAAAAAGGTCTTCAATGGTGCATAAATAATGCAACAAAGTACCGTATTGCTGTGATCAGTATGAGTGTTGGTCTTCCAAATGCCACTTCTGGTTTAAATGAAAATTGTACAGATTATTATCATCTTCAAGATGAGATAAATAATGCAGTCTCAAATGGAATCAGCGTTATAGTTGCTTCTGGGAATGGAGAATTTATTGATGGTCTTTATTATCCAAGCTGTCTTCCAAACGTAACTTCTGTTGGTTCCTATTCAAGTTGGAAGAGAATATCAGAATTCTCAAATCGAGGAGAAAATCTCGACCTGGTAGCTCCTGGAGAAAAAATAAGATCAACAAAGGAAGGAGGAGGTTTTTCAAATATCTTTAATGATATTGGTTTTGGCTTTTGGACATCTGGTACTTCCTTTTCAGCACCACATGTTACAGGAGCTGTTCTCTTAATGAAACAATTTGATCCGGCTTTGAAGCCTTACGAGATAGAAGACATTTTCAAAAAAACAGGTGATGATATCTTTGATCCAAAGACATTTCTTAGGTACAAGGGAATTAATCTACAAAAAGCATTCCAGCTTGACTGGCCCACCTACCAGCACGATAATAGAAGAACGGGTTTTACTTTACTCAAAGGTGATATGCAAAACTCGAAAGATGTTGAGCAGTTGGATTTTCTATTCCTGGTTGGCGGGAATGAGGATCTGTTTTCTCGTTCTGTTGTATCTGATATGGATAATGATGGTGATCTTGAGACGGTTTTCTTTAGTGTGTATGGCACGCCTGAGCATCCTGAGGGATGGTTATTTGTGATTGAGACAGACAAAGAAGGAAAGATACTACGAGAGAACAAGATCGGAGAATTATTTGTTGGTGATGCAGCCAATGGTCCTCCAGTTGTTGCTAATACTGATGGTGATGCAGAAAAAGAAATAGTTGTTGGCCTAGCGAATGGTACGGTGTCTCTTAT